>DAHXOQ010000144.1 GCA_027364815.1 Acidobacteriaceae bacterium
TGGTCAATATAGTTGACCTCTTCCATCGGCTCAATGAAGCGCAAACTCAGCTCCCCATTCTCAGCCTTCAGCATCTCGCCCGGAACTTTCACCCACTCGCCCGGCCGCGGAATATTCTTCCTATCCGGCGTAAACCAATGTCCCACGACCCCCGCGCCAATTACATCCGTCACCAGCGTGTACTTCTTTCCATTCCACGCAAACAACACCGGGCAACTGCTTCCGCGCCGGTCCGCTTCCTTGATCGCGACCACCTTCTCATGCGCTAAATCAATCTCATCCTGAAGCACGCCTGTCGGCCACAAAATCCTGATCAAATCCACGCCTGTCGCATCGCCCAATCCAGCCAGCAAATGCGGTGAAGCCTGTGTCGCTAATCCGCTTGCACCCGCTATCTCCCACTTCTGCCAATGTCCACCGGCAAAAATCTCCACCTTCACGCCTATCGCCGTCTTGTTATCGGCAAATCCCGTCATGTCAATCCGCACAGAATGATTCGCGCCCGTCCCCAGATTGTGCACCAGCACCGGCGCCGCATTCTCCTCGGTCACCAGCAAGCTCGCCGCACCATTTTCTTCCACCGCAATTAACCCACGCGGCTTCGTCAGCTTCACCTTATCGAGGCCCAGAGCGCGCGACACATCCTCAAAGCTCCCATCCCCGCGATTTCTCAGCACCCGCAACTCAGGCCCGGCCTTCGTCTCCACCAGCACCGCCAAATCCATCCATCCATCATTGTCGTAGTCGAGTGCCGTCCATCCCCATCCGCCCGTCGCATTCGCAATCGGCAGCGTCACGCGCTCAAATCCGCGCCCAATATTCTTTGGCCCCGCAACGTTCTTCCACAGTGTCACACCCGGCGCGCCCGCATGTGTAAACACCAAATCCATCCATCCATCCTTGTTGAAGTCCACCACCGCCACGCCCCGCGTCGTGCCAAGCTTCGCATCCCCGAAAACTTCCTGTGTTGGATACTTTCCCTCGCGCGGATTCACATACAGCAACGTCGTATCCCCCGCAATCGCAATATCCACCGCGCGGTCATTATTAAAGTCCGTCAAAATCGACGCCGTCGTATTTCCGCTGCCGCCAAATCCCGTCGGCTCTGTCATGTCGGCAAAAGTTTTATTCCCCATATTGCGCCACAACACATTCGCCGCATCTCCCGCCTTCAACGGCCGTCCCGTCACCAGCAGATCAAGAATTCCATCATGGTCGTAATCCACAAACGTCAATCCGCTCGCATGATTCTTCGCCGTCAACCCCGCTTCCGCCGTCACATCCTGAAACTTCCCCTTACCCAAATTCCTGAACAGCAGCAGTTGATCATCGAGCGCAATCGCCAAATCATTAAACCCATCGCCGTCAAAATCGCCCACCGCGCACGCCGTCGCCCGGCCCTTCGCAACAATCCCCGCGCTCGCAGCGTCAATCTCCTCAAACCCGCCCTTCCCATTCGGATGCAGTATCACCACCGCCCCCGAAGCCTTCTGTGTGCTCTCGCGCATCAGTACAAAATCTTCCACTCCCGTCCCCGTCGCATCCAGCACACACGCCCCGCCTGTAAAACCCTTCGAGGTTGCCGCAGTCAACAAACTCTTCGCTTCATACTTCACGCTCACCGCTCCCCGCGCCAATCCTTCAGGCTCCACCACCGTCGACACCGTCGAATAATGACCCTGCTCCCCATACGCCAGCCCAATCGCGCTTGAAACTTTCGTTGTCGTCAAATGCCGGAACCTGGCAAAGTGCGGCTTCGCTTCCTCTGCCCGGCCCGTCCTCTGCAACGCCCTCGCCAACGCAAACTCGCTCGATGCATGCAGCGGCTCAATCTCAAGCGCCTTCTTCAGAATCGCAATCGCCTGGTCAAACTCCTTTAGCTCCTGGTAGCAAACTCCCTCGTAGTAATACGAATCCACATCCCGGGGATCAATCGCCACCACGTGCTGAAAACTCTTCAGCGCATCATCCAGCTCATTCGCCGCGTGTTGCGCCAAACCCAGGTTGTACCAGGCCTGCGCGCTCTGCGGATCAAGCGCCAGCGCCGCGCTGAACGCAGCCTTGGCCTCGTCAATCTTTTGCAGATAAAGCAGCGCAATCCCCTTGTTGATCGCCGCTTGCGCCAGCTTCGGATCCTTCGCAAACGCCTCCGTAAACGTCGCCGCCGCACGCTCCGTCATCTGCTGGCCCATCTCCGCCACGCCGCGGTTGTTAATCCGTATCGCTTCCGCGTCATTGTGCGTCTGGGCAAAGGCTAGAGGCGCAAGGAGAACGAGGTGCGCGAAGAGGGAGAGAGTTTTAACGGCGAGTCGCATGATGGTGATCCTGGGCAGAATTTGTGCGCGCACATCCAATCAGCTCGTGCGCGGAGGCATTATTAATAGTGTAATTCGCCGCATCAGACTTTAATTCGCGCCAACCCGTCTCATAAACATTTATGCGGATCTATGGGGTTGTGTGAGCCTCGCATTAAACACCCGCTCCCGGCTGTTCTTCGTATCGCTCAGGTGGAAAATATCTGGTTTGAATTTTGTTGATTCAATGAAATTGATTTATCAGACAGCGCCTTTGCCACTATGGCTGCTCATCAACTCTCTCAATTGCTTCAACCTCATCTACCGGCACGGAGCTCTCCTCCGCACACTTCTCAACCTCATCAGGTAGCCCATTCTGTATCGGATTTTCAATCGGCTCTGTCATATTTCCGCTGCCAGGCTTTCCAGATTCAAAAATCACTTGCCTTCATCATTGGTGTTCGCTTCAACCTGTAGAACCTTATCGGCCTCGCGCATCTGTAGGATTTCCTCTTCAACCTTGCGCTGCTCCTCAGGCAATGACGGGTTGTGCGCAATTGAAGCAAGCTCTTCACGTGTCGGAGATGGCGCAAACTCTGGGAACTGCGAGTTCAAATTGCGCTGCGCATTCGCAAGCCGCCCTGTATAAAGCAATATCTGTGAAGTCATCAAGATCTGTTCATCCAACTGTGCGATACTTAATTTTCTCGGGTCAGGTTGTTGAATATTTACCAGTGAAATTTTTGATTTCGCATCTGCAAGTAAATCATTTGTCAATTTTGAAAGCCCGTCCAGTCGCTCATAGATGGTGCCATACTTGGTTACCTCTGCCTGCGGCATATATTGCAACACATTGCTTTGTTGAGCTGTCTTCCAGGCAGAGTCAACGTAAGATATGTTCAATGACGACCAGCTGAACTTTCCCGGCCATTGATCTTCAGCGGCGCCCGGGTGTTCTCTCAAATACTGATAGATCTTCAAATTCATCTCAAGAGTCGGCAGATAGCGGCGAAACTCTTGTGTCTCAATCGCAAATCGGCGGATATTCACCCGTTTCTCAATTTCCAAAGCTCTGCGCGTCTCCGCCACCTGGTGCCGGTGATGAAAATACTCCACCGTCTGCTCGAGTCCTATCGCCAGCAGCAACCCAACCGTCACAATTCCAATATGAATAAAAACATCCTTCCACGTGTGAATCGATTCGTGCGGCGCATGCGGCTCAATCATCTTTTCTTCCTCGACCTTCGCTGATTCACTGCCATCAACTTCATTCTTCGCGACTGAGTCCGGCTCATCAACGCCAGCATCACCCATCGCCTCACTCGCACTCACCGGCAACGCACTCTCTGCTTCGGGCTGAACATCTCTTGGCCGTACCGGTTCTTCTTCCATCTCGCTCACCTTACTTTGCCCCGCTCCCACTCGGTTGCACAGGCTGTTGCTCCGTCTCTTCTAAGGAATCCGCCGTTCGCATCCGTTTCACCTCATCCAGCACCACCTCATAATCGTGCTTGGGAATTGTGATGTTGACGATTTTGTAAAACTCATTGATGTCAGGTGAAGGCACAAAGTCCGGATTCGCCCGATTGATATTAGATTGTTCATTCGTGCAATTTGAGTAATCACGGATCAATCGCGCTGTGTCCCGTATCTGCTCATCCAGTTGTGCCGATGTCAGTTTCGCAGGATCAGATTCTTCGATGTTGTTCACAAAAAGTTCGCGCTTGGTTTGCTTCGCCGTCTGATTCGCCTCAGTAAGTAGTGTCAGACGGTCATACAATACGCTCAAGTGGCGTACCTCTGCCTGCGGCATATAACGCAGCACATCATTCGCCTGGGCCGTCTTCCACACTGCATCTACATACCGCGGATAAATCGCAAGCCAGTGAATCTCCCCCGGCCATTTCGATGCCGGCGCTCCCGGATGCTCACGCAAATATTGATACACCGCGAGATTTGTTCGCAGCAACGGTAATATCCGGTGAATCTCCTCCGTCTCCGTTGCAAAATAATGGATATTCACCTGCCGCTCCGCATCCAGTGCCGCACGCGTCTCCGCCACCTGGTGCCGGTGATGAAAATACTCCACCACCTGCTCCAATCCAACTGCCAGAAGCAGGCCTACCGTTATAACTCCAATATGAATCAAAATATCCTTCCAGGTATGGATGGATTCATGTGGCGCGTGAATTTCAATCATCGGCTCTTCCTCATCTTTGTCCGCTTCGCCTATCGCTGCTTCTGGCATAGATTCTTCAAGCGGCACAATGACATCCTTCTCTGCCGCGTCACTCTCGCCTGCCTTCTGTCTCTCCGGCATCTCTTCTTCCGTCGCTTCCGTCATCGTTCCCTCAAATCAACTTTCTAACCCTGCCCTCAATCACTTTCCCGCTTCACCGGAATCCCCCGCTGCGCCCTGCGTTATCTCCTTCTCCCGCTTCGCCATCCGCGCCGATTCGTCCATCACTTCCTGCTTGTCTTCAGGCGTCGGTGCAAACTGAAGGATCGCGCTGTAATCCTCCGTCGTCGGTCCACCGATGAAATCCTTATCAAAGCGAAAATAATTGCTCATCAGATTCGCTTCCTTCGCGTAAAGCAATATCGTCTCCGTCGTGTAGTCAATCGCGCGGTCCAGTTGCTCCGTTGTAAACTTCGACGCATCGGGATTCTCGATGAAAAACCGGAACGACTCGCGCTTCGCATCTACCTTCGTCATGCTCAAATCATTCAGCGTCTTCAGCGCGTAGTAGAAACTGCTGAGTTTTCTTACCTCGTCCTGCGGCATATATTGCAGCACGTCGCTGCTCTGTGCAGTCCGCCACACCGCATCAATATAGTTGGCATTGTATGAGTACAAGTGCAGCTTCCCAGGCCACTTCTCCTTGGGCGCTCCCGGATGCTCCTTCAAATATTGATAGATCGACAAATTCATCTTCAACTGCGGCACAAACCTCCGCATCTCCTCCGTCTCCATTTGAAACCGAACAATGTTGATCTTCCTTTCTATCCGAAGAGCCTCACGCGTCTCCGCCACCTGGTGCCGGTGATGAAAATACTCCACCGTCTGTTCCAGCCCAATTGCTATCAGCAATCCAACCGTAACAATCCCTATATGGATAAAAACATCCTTCCACGTGTGGACGGATTCATGCGGCGCATGGACTTCAATCATGGGTATGACCTCGTCGTTCGCAATCTTCTCCGCATTCGCCTCCTCTGCGCACCCTGCATCGTCCGCTGTGACAAAATTCTCCTCCGGCGCAGTTTCTTTCAAATCTGCGGGTGGCGCGGCTGGCCTCGGGTTCTCTGGTTCGTCTGCCATTGGGGGAAGGGAAGATTGTCGCCATCTTATCACCGCAACTCATCTACTAATCAACACTTTTTGTCGCTTTTCTACCGCCCATCATACTTCCCCTGACTCTCCAGATTTATACTCACACCGTGAAGACCCGCCAGATGGAAAACCTCGAAGTAGCCCAGTCGGCTGAACTCCTCAACCGCCTCCGCGAGATGGCCGAACGCCTCCGCGCCAAAGACGCAGAGACCGCCGAATATCCGAAAAAAAAACGCCGCAGCGCCGTCGTCACCACATCCCGTGCAGATTACAGCCACCTCTACTGGCCACTTCGCGAACTCGCCGCCAACCCCAAAATCGAACTCGGCCTCTTCACTCTCGGCTCTCACCACTCCCCCGAATTCGGCCACACCATCCGTGAAATCGAACGCGATGGTTTCCCCATCATCGCCCGCATCGAGTGCCTCCTCAGCTCCGATTCCGACACCGGAATGGCCAAGACCATCGGCCTCGCCACACTTGGCCTCGCCGACGCGCTCACCGCCTGGCGCCCCGACCTCCTGCTCCTCATCGCTGACCGCTACGAGATGCTCGCGCCCGCCTCCGTCGCACTCGCCCTCCGCATCCCCATCGCCCACATTGAAGGCGGCGAAATCTCGCAGGGAGCCATCGACGACGCCGTTCGCAACGCCCTCACCAAGCTCGCTCACATCCACTTCACATCCACTGAAACCGCCCGCCGCCGCGTCATCGCCATGGGTGAAGAACCCTGGCGCGTCCATCACGCCGGCGCTCCCTCACTCGACCACATCACCCGTTCCACTCTCCTCTCCCACGCTGAACTCGAATCCCATCTCACCAATCTCGCCGGCCACGCAATCAAAATCCAGCGCCCGACAATCCTCGTCGCCTTCCACCCCGCCACCATCCTCGCCAACACAACTTCAGAAGCCGGCGAATTCTTCGCCGCACTTGACGCCCTCGATCCCAAAATCCAACTCCTCTTCGTCTACCCCAACTCCGACGCCGGCAGCCGCTCCCTCATCGATCGCACCACCGCCCTTAAAAAATCACGTCCCAACACCGATATCTTCCTCAACCTCCCTCCCATCACTTACTGGTCACTCATGGCTCGCGTCGACGCAATGCTCGGCAACTCCTCCAGCGGAATCATGGAAGCCGCTTCCTTCGCCCTCCCCGTCGTCAACGTCGGAATGCGTCAGCTGGGCAGGGAACGCGCTCCCAACATCATCGACACCCCACCAATCCGCGCCGAAATTCTCTCCGCCATCCAAAAATCTCTCTCCCCAAAATTCCGCACTACCCTCAACGGAATGGAAAACCCATACGGCAACGGCACCGCCGCTGTAAAAATTTCTGAACTCCTTTCCACCGTCAACCTCGACAATCTCCTCATCAAAGCTCCCACTCCACTCCCATCCAAACCTGAGGCCAACTCGTAATGTCACTCGCAAACTCCGAAAAAATCCCGCTCTCATCCCCCGACATAGGTGACGCCGAGCGCGCCGCCGTACTGCGCGTCCTCTCCGGCCCGCAACTCTGCATCGGCCCGGAAATGCACGCCTTCGAGCGCGAATTCGCCGCCCGCATCGGTGTTGAAGATGCCATCACTGTCTCCAGCGGTACCGCCGCCCTCCATCTTGCCCTCCTCGCCCTCGGCATCGGCC
>DAHXOQ010000145.1 GCA_027364815.1 Acidobacteriaceae bacterium
GTGAATGAGGCGCGGCAGTATTTGGTGAAGCCCTATCAGAGGCCGGATACGGAGTAGATTTTGTTGAAAGCTGAAAGAGCAAATTGCAGCGCAGCGGTAGCAAGCCCTATAGTGGTCACTGATTGAAGAAGAAATATACTGGAGGCCTGCGGTGCTCAACCTACGGCGCGTTCTGGGTTTTGTTTTTGCGGTTTCGATTTTATTTTTATTTTCTGGATGCACGAGGGCGGCTGCGCCCGCTGAGAACGCACAGCCGGCAGCGCTGAAACTGGTTGCCGAGATCGCGATGCCGGGACCCGCTGTGCGCTTCGATTATCAGAGTCTTGACAGCGTGCACGGGCGCCTCTACATCAGCCATATGAACGCCGATCAGCTCGTGGTCTTTGACACGAAGGAGCGCAAGGTGGTGGCGAATCTCGACGGCTTCCCGGGTGTTCACGGAGTGTTGGCGATTCCTGAAACAGGCCAGGTTTACGCTTCATCAACCGGGGAACACAAGCTGGCGGTGATGAATATGCAATCCCTGAAGATCATCGCGAAGGCCGGGCCGATCAATTATCCCGATGGAATTGCTTATGCACCGAAGGAGAGGCGCGTATTTGTCTCTGATGAACATGGCGACGCCGATGCGGTCATCGACGCAACGACGAATACGATGATCACGTTGATACCACTTGGAGGCGGCGCGGGGAATACAGTATATGATCCCAACTCGGGGCATATCCTGGTTGCGGTGCACGAGCAGAATGAGCTGGTGGCGATAGACCCGGCGAGCGCAAAAATAATCGGGCGCTATAAGCTGAATGGAATTGAGAGCCCCCATGGAATTGCGCTGGATGCGAGCGCGAAGCTGGCGTTTGTGGCGGGTGAGGAGAATCACAAACTGGCTGTTGTGGATCTCACGACGATGCAGGTGATGGGCACGTACAACGTGGGCAAGGACCCTGACGTTCTGGCATTTGATCCCGGTCTCAAGCGATTGTATGTTTCGGCGGAGTCGGGAAATGTAACGGTGTTTGGTGAGGAGGGCAAGAGTCTGGTTACGCTGGGCTCACTGCAAATGCCCTATGCGCACACGGTGAGTGTGGATCCGGTGAGGCACCTGGTTTATTTTCCATTGCAAAACATCAACGGTCATCCGGTCTTGCGGATCATGGAGCCGAGTGGGGTTCACTAGTTTATTCATTGCGCGGACAAGAGGGTCGAAGAGCTATCTGTAGTAAAACCCATAGCGCCGCTCAGCTGTCAGTGCCCAGATCAAAGCAACGAGCCAGCCGACACCGGTCCAACCAAAAAAGAAGTTGAGCAGGACGATAGCGGTCATTGACCGTGCGTCGCGCGAGCTGGCAATAATCGTTGGCAAAAAGTACATTGCGCCGGCAAACATTAAACCAAACAAATGCATAAGCTTCTCCCTCCGCATTCAGAGACATCCATTTTAGAACTGGATGGCTGGTCGACAAAACCATTGATGATGAAGGTACGTTGACAGGCGGGAAGAAGTTCCAGAAATCTTAATTTCGCTTCATTTCTTAGAAAAATCAAATTTTTCATGTATTTTTCTGCGCTGCAACTCACAAGAAGCTACTCGTGTTTTAAATCTGTACGCCGATATATTACTTAGCTTCTCTGTGTCTTAGCCGCGTTACTTATTGAGGAGAAAATCATGTATCGAATGCACCGTTTTACAACATCGCTCAACGCACTCATCTTCTTTCCCACGCTCGCACTTGTGATCGTTGCCCTTCTGCTCAAGCCGACTGCGGCGCGTGCTCAAGGTCCAGATATTGCTCCGAGCGCGCGGGTGGCATCAAATATTGAGGATTCTGACCGCGCCGCACTCCCCGCCGTGATTCATCCTCTGATTCATCGTTCCAAGGACGATGGCCCGATAGAAATGAGCGAGCCGACGAACCGATTGCTGCTGTTGCTCAAGCGATCTCCTGCGCAGGAGGCAGCACTGGGGCAGTTCATCCGCGCGTCGCACACGGAAGGCGATCCTGCTTATCACAAGTGGCTCAAGCCCGAGGAGTTTGGGCAGCTCTATGGACCTGCGGATTCTGATATTGCGGCGATCAAGGGGTGGCTTGAATCGCACGGGTTGACGGTGAACCAGGTACACGCCGGACGCGGCGCGATTGAGTTTTCAGGGAATGCCGCACACCTTGCTGAAGCGTTTCATGCTTCGTTGCACAGGTACAGTTACGAGGGGAGGAGCTTCACTGCGAACAACAACACGCCGACGATTCCTGCGGCGCTTGCACCTGTAGTTGGAGGGATTGTCTCACTGACAAGCATTGCGCCGAAGAGCTATCTGAACACTCTGGGTAAAGTTAATTACAATCCGCGCACTCATATGGCAAAGCCGCTGTGGAGCGTTCCCGTACCTGGCTCGACGCCGAGCTTCGCGGTTGCGCCGATCGACTTCTATGCGCAGTACGATTTGAACAGCGTCTACGCGAACAACATCAACGGGTACAGCCAGTGGATAGCGATCATTAGCGCGTCGAATATTGACGTGACGGTGGTGAAGGATTACCAGTCTATTTTTTCAATTCCCAGCTTTCTTCCTGAGGTGGTGGTGGATGGCGAGGACCCGGGCATGAACGACGACGCGGTTGAAGCGTACACAGATGTTGAGCTGGCGATCTCAGTTGCGCCTCGGGCGAAGGTGCTGCTGTACACTTCATCGGGCACGGCTGAAACTCCGGGGTTGCTGCTGGCAGCGTATCGCGCGGTTGAAGATGATGTGGCCGGCGTGATCAGCATGAGTTACGGGGAGTGCGAGTCTGACCTTGGACTTGCCGGGAATGCATTTTGGAGCCAGTTGTGGCAGCAGGCCGCGGCGCAGGGACAGACGGTATTTGTGGCGGCGGGTGATTCGGGTTCAGCTGGGTGCGACAACTTCAATACGGAGTCGGAGGCCTTCAACGGATTGGCCGTGAATGGGATTGCGAGCACGCCGTACAACGTCGCGGTTGGGGCGACTGATTTTTATTATTCGCAATACGATGGCACAGCATCAGCGCTGAATGCGCAGCTTGCCACGTACTGGACATTTGCGACGACGTCATTCCCATCACTCTCGCTGTTGCAAACGATTCCCGAGCAACCGTGGAACGTGAGCCTGGGATACAACATTGTGAGCAATCTGAACGACCAGTCGAGTTGGAATATTCTGGCCACGGGCGGGGGTGTGAGCAGCGTGGCCATGTCAAGTGGGGGGTACGCGAAGCCCGCGTGGCAGGCGGGGAGTGGAGTGCCGGCGGATGGACATCGGGATATTCCCGACCTCTCTCTCTTCGGCGGGACGAATGCGAATTACAGCTACTATCCGATCTGCGCATCGCTGGTAGATTGCACGAGCTTCACTCCGTCAGGGGCAGTTCTTGTGACTGCGGTGGGGGGCACGAGCGCGAGTGCGCCGGCGATGGCGGGAATACAGACGCTCGTCAACCAGGCGACGGGAAGCTGGCAGGGTCAGGCGGATTTTGTTTACTATCCACTGGCAACGACTGCGCCGAGCGTTTTTCATGATGTGACGGTGGGACAGAATACAGTGCTCTGCGATCCGGGGACATCGAATTGCGTGAACTCGGGTGGCGGTCTTTATGTGGAGAACGCATACCAGGCCGGAGTTGGATACGATCAGGCTTCGGGACTGGGTTCGGTGGATGTGGCCAAGCTGATCAACAAGTGGACGACTGTGAGCTTCAAACCAACGTACACAACGCTCGCGCTCTCGTCGAAAAATTTTGTACACGGGACGAGTATCACGGCGACGAGCACGGTGACGCCGAAGAGCGGCGGAGGTACGCCGACGGGTACGGTTGCGCTGACGACGATTGATGGAGTGAGCCGCGCGGGGAGCTTTGATGCTTTCACGCTGACCAACGGCACTACGAGCCAACTTGTGGATAATCTGCCTGGCGGAACTTACTACATTGCATCGACTTACTCAGGCGATGGAACATTTGGAGCGAGCACTTCGAGTTACACGATGATTACTGTAACGCCGGAGAGCGATTACATTCTCTCCTCAGGCTGGGCGGTGAATCCATATGATCTGAATTACTATCCGCTGAGCGCGGGAATCACTTTGCCGTACGGCGCGGGATTATTTTTGGATGCGGAGCCAATTGGCACTAACGAGAAGATTCCGACTCAACTTGCAGCGGCGACAGGAACACTGGTGTTTACGGACACAGCAGGGCCGACGAGCACGCAGCCAATTGAGGTAGATGGCGTAGCTGAGTGGGCGAATGGGAATTTTGGGCCGGGGCCTCACTCGGTGAGTGTGAGTTATGGGGGCGACGCGAGCTACAAACCATCGAATGCATCGAATGTTTTCACCTTCAACATTCTCAAAGGCAGCACGATACTCAAGGTGATACCGCTGACGACGCAGGTTGCGCCGGGCGGATCGGTTGCGGTGGATGTGCAGCTTTATACGGGATACCAGCCGCTGCTGGGGACGTTGCCGACGGGGACGGTGGTGGTGCAACTGGGGACGACGACGATCAATGCGACGATGTCGAGTTATGGAACGGTGGGCAATGCGTACCTGGAGACGGAGATTGTATTTGCGAATGTGCCTGCGGGGATTTTGCCGCTGACTGCGACGTACTCGGGCGATGCGAATTGGCTTGGTACTTCGGCGAATGGCGGGACAGTGGTTGCACTCTCGTATCTGATGTCGCCAACAGTTACGCTCGCGCCGAATACGACGACGATTATTCCCGGACAAAGCACGAACTTTACGGCAACGGTGAGTGGCGGAAGCGGCAAGTCTGTGCCGACGGGTAGAGTCACACTCGAGAGCGACGATCAAAATTATGAAGCGAGCTTGGCGCTGACAGTTGGTTCGAGTTCGTCGACGGCGATTTTCAATGTTCCTGCGAACGCGTTGCAGAATGGGACGAATACGCTGGTTGCGGTTTACTCCGGCGATACGAATTACACGGTTGGAGCTTCAACGCCATCAACGGTGAATGTGAATGAGGGCGATTTTCGCATGACGCTGCTGAACACTTCGCTGGATATTCCCGCAGGTGGTTCGCAGGTGACGACGCTGGTGATTACGCCGGTCAACGGATACAGCGGGCCGGTTTCAGTGACGGCGAGCGCGGGAGTTGGGCTCGATATCGAGTTCTCTGCGATTACACCGAATGTGAGCGCGCCGTACAACGATACGGTGACGATCTATACGGCGAGTACTCTGAATCCGTGGACATATCCGGTGTTGATATCGGGGATTGGCGGCGGACATATGCACACGGTGATGATTTATGTGCTGGCGCACTAGTTACTCTTTGTGTTTTGATTTGAATCGCATGCTTGAGCCGATGCTGATCACAACAATTCCAGAGGAGAAGAGAAAAAGCGCCAAATGATCCCAAGGTGCGCCTGAATTTCTGTTGATTTTGAGCAGAAACAATCCGGCGAAGAGATTGAAAAGCCCCCATAGAACATTGGTCAAAGCAGAGGACAAGCCTTGACCAGGAGGCTTTGCGAATGGAGTCGGAAAACGATCACCGGAGATTCCATGCAGAAAATGCGGGAGCGCATTTGTGAGCAGTGCGGCGGAGATAAAACACGAAACGTAGTTGTACCAAGTCATGATTAGTCCTTTTTGCCGATGGGTTCAGTTTGTAATTTCGCAGGCTGATGTTTCTATCATCGCGCACAAATTTCCATCATCGGCCACAAAATCGGCTGATTGCTCATTTGAATTTTCGCATTTCCAGCCTTTGTGTTGAATCTTCTGCAAGAATTTGCAACGATGCGCGCGATTCATGAATCTATACAATAGAGATGCAGAGCGAACTTCCCCATGGATGTGAAGAACGAAAACAAACCTACGAGCCAAAGTGACGCTCCAGCGCCGAAGCCGGGGTTCTTCCGGCATTTGTATGATATTTTTCTGCTCTTTACCGGGATTTCGACACAACAGAATCTCTCAAGGACGCGGCCGACGCCGGTGAAAGTGCGGGGATGGTTTTTATTTAGAAAGTAAACCTGGGGTCAGATGTCAGAAATCCGGGGACAGGGAGTAAGAACTGAAATTCGCACATTTTCCCCGCTCCAATTAAAATCAAAGTATGGCCCTTACACGCGCAGAAGCACTCGACCGGTTCAACTCCAACGACCTAATTACGCTTGGCATGGAGGCGGATGCACTGCGCCGCAAGCTGCATCCCGAGGGTGTGGTGACGTACATTATTGACCGCAATATCAACTACACAAACTTCTGCACGGAGTACTGCACCTTCTGCGCGTTTTACCGTCCGCTGAAAGGACCGCAGGCGAAGGAGGGGTACATCCTCGACTTCGAGACGATCTACGAGAAGATTCGCGAGACTCTCGAACTGGGCGGGACCGGCGTGCTGATGCAGGGCGGGATTCATCCGGATTTGAAGATTGACTGGTTTGAGCGTTTGTTTACGGGGATCAAGCAGCGGTTTCCGAAGATCTGGCTGCATTGCTTGTCGGCGTCGGAGATTTTGGCGATTGCGGAGTATTCCGAGCTCGACTTGCGGACGACGATTGCGCGACTGCGCGATGCGGGGCTGGATTCGATTCCCGGCGGCGGGGCGGAGATTCTGGATGATGAGGTGCGCGAGAGAATTGCCAGGCTGAAATGCCGGACCGCGGATTGGGTGAGCGTGCACCGGACGGCGCATGAGCTCGGGATGCGGACGACTGCGACGATGATGTTCGGCGTGGGCGAGACGTTTGAGCAGCGGATTAATCATTTTGAAGTGGTGCGGAGGTTGCAGGAAGAGACGGGCGGATTTACGGCGTTTATTCCGTGGAGTTTTCAGCCGCATAATACGGCGCTCGGCGGCCGCGGGTGGGACGAGGCGACGAGCGTGGAGTATCTGAAGACGCTGGCGATTGCGCGGCTTTACCTGGACAACATTGAGAATGTGCAGGCGAGCGGGGGGACGCAAGGGTTGAAGGTGCTGGAACTGGGATTGCATTTCGGCGGGAACGATGTGGGCTCGGTGATGCTGGAAGAGAATGTGGTGAAGGCGGCGGGGACTTCGAATTGCACGACGGAAGAAGAGCTGAGAAGGATAATCCGGGATGCGGGTTTCAAGCTGGTGCAGAGGGATACGCTGTATCGGACGATGTTTTTGAATTGAGG
>DAHXOQ010000146.1 GCA_027364815.1 Acidobacteriaceae bacterium
GAATATTGCCGGGGCATCAAGAATCCCCTCGGCCTGAAGACTGGCCCGTCGCAGAAACCCGCCGCGCTCCTGAAGCTCCTCGCCGTGCTCGCTCCCGCCCACGAGCCCGGCCGCCTGACGGTGATCTGCCGGGTCGGCGCCGACAAGGCCGCCGAACTGCGGCCGCCTCTGGTCCGCGCCATCAAGCGCGAAGTCCCCGGCCTCCTCGTCCTCACCGATGTCTGCAACTGCGAATACACCAGCCATGGCCACTGCGGAAAAATCGTCGGCAACGACGTCGATAACGACTCCACCCTCGACTGGCTCGCCCGCACCGCCGTCTCCCACGCCCGCGCCGGCGCCGATATCGGCGCCCCCAGCGACATGATGGACGGCCGCGTCGCCGCCATCCGCGCCGCCCTCGACCACGCCGGCTTCCCCTCCACGCCCATCCTGTCCTACGCCGCTAAAATGGCCACCGTCTTCTACGGCCCCTTCCGCGAAGCCGCCGATTCCGCCCCCCAATTCGGCGACCGCCGCAGCTATCAAATGGACGGCGCAAACCTGCGCGAAGCCATGCGCGAAATTGAGCTCGACCTTGCCGAAGGCGCTGACATGATCCTGATGAAGCCCGCAATGCCTTACCTCGATGTGATTCTTGCCGCGCGCCAGAAATTCGGCGTCCCCATGGGCGCTTATCAGGTCTCCGGCGAGTACTCCATGCTCAAGGCCGCCTTTGAAAAAGGCTGGCTCGATCCCAGGCGCGCCATGCTTGAATCGCTCGTCAGCTTCCGTCGCGCCGGTGCAGATTTTATCGTCACTTACTTCGCCAAAGAGGCCGCCGAAGCGCTGAAGAGTTGAGCTGTCTCCCACGCTCACTCCGACGGCCAACTATGGACGATAAATGTTAGAGGAAGTGCTCTATGCTAAGCGAAACCAGCAACACCCTATTGAGCTTCTTCCAGAACGCGGCGATTCTCACCATCATCCTCGCGTTCATTGGTTATCTATTTACATTTTTCATTGCGCGAGCCATGGCCCGCCGTCGCGATAAACTTGAGCTCGTCAACCGCCGCCTCAACGAGTTCTACGGTCCGCTCTACGTTGCCGGCCAGGCAGGCAACATTGCCTATCGCTCCCTGCTCAAAAAACAAGGCAAAACCTGTAGTGAACCGATTCTCGACAGCGAATTGAAAGAGTGGGTTCTATGGATGAAAACCATCTTCATCCCCCTCAATGAAATTCGCGAAAAGATTATTATCGAGAAGGCCTACCTCATCGTTGAAGAACATATGCCGCAGTGCCTGCTCGACTTCGTCACGCACGTCGTCGGCTACAAAGCCGTCATGGCCAAGTGGGCCGAGGGCGATTACTCCGAACGCCGCTCCACCATCGGCTGGCCGCCCGAGTTTGACCACTACGTCCGCCGCTCCTACGCTGCTCTCAAAGCTGAGCAAACCTATCTCCTGCACAACTCCGCCTGGCGCTTCTTCCATTGGATTCTGCGTTTGAAAAGAAAATAATCGCGAACTAAGCCGACAAATCCGGCGGCATCATAAATTGATGTCTATAAACTTTGCGAATATGCTGCGCCCGCTCCTCATAAGCCACCGCCTCTTTCTCCAGCTCCAACCCCCGCGCAATTTTCGCTGCATCATGCAGCCAATCATAGGCCAACTCATACTGCCACTTCGCATCGCGCTGATCGCGCACATCGTACATCTTCTCGTACGCTGCTTCCGCATCGCGCACCAACACCGCAATCTGTGCAAGCTTGGCTAAGCGTTCATCTTCAAGTGGCGTGGTCATAGCCTCATCCTGTTGCGTTGCGATTCTAGCATCTTCGCAAATTCAAATTGCAAAATTAAAGAGGAGCAGAGTGAACTTCACTCTGCCCCTCATTTGTTCCCTGTTCCCTAATCCCTGTTCCCTAGTATCTGTAGTGATCCGGCTTGTACGGCCCTTCAACCGGCACGCCCAGATAATCAGCCTGCTTCTTCGTCAACGTCGAGAGCTTCACGCCGATCTTTTCCAGGTGCAAGCGCGCAACTTCTTCATCGAGTCTCTTCGGCAGAACGTACACGCCAACCTTGTACGTATCCTTGTTCGCCCACAGGTCAAGCTGAGCCAGTGTCTGATTGGCAAAGCTGTTGCTCATCACAAAGCTCGGATGTCCCGTTGCGCAACCAAGATTCACCAGCCGCCCTTCAGCAGCACAAAAATCGCATGACCGTCCGGGAAGTTGTACTGGTCAACCTGCGGCTTGATGTTCAGCTTGGTTACGCCCTTTTCTTCGTTCAGGCTATCCATCTGAATCTCGTTGTCGAAGTGGCCAATGTTGCAGACAATCGCCTGGTCCTTCATCTTCTTCATGTGCTCAAGCGTGATGATGTCCACGTTGCCTGTGCAGGTCACGTAAATATCACCGCGTCCAAGCGTGTCTTCAATCGTTGTAACTTCAAAGCCTTCCATCGCCGCCTGCAGCGCGTTGATCGGATCAACCTCAGTCACAATGCAGCGGGCGCCCATTCCACGCAGGCTGTGCGCCGAGCCTTTGCCCACATCGCCATAACCGCAGATGACAGCAACCTTGCCCGCAACCATCACATCCGTTGCACGCTTGATGCCGTCTGCCAATGATTCGCGGCAGCCATACAAATTGTCGAACTTCGATTTCGTTACCGAGTCATTGACGTTGATTGCCGGCACAAGCAACTTGCCCTGCTCCATCATCTTGTACAACCGATGCACGCCCGTCGTTGTCTCTTCGCTGACCCCGCGCCATTCCTTCACCACCTTGTGCCAGTGTTGCGGGTCTTCCGCATACACCTTCTTGAGCAGATTCTTGATCACCTGCTCTTCGTGGCTTCCCGACGCGCTCTCAACCCACTTGTCGCCGTTCTCCAACTCGTAGCCTTTGTGAATCAGCAGCGTCACATCGCCGCCGTCATCGACAACCAACTGCGGCCCCTTGCCGCCCTTGTGCGCAAGCGCCAGATACGTGCACTCCCAATACTCTTCCAGGCTCTCGCCCTTCCAGGCAAAAACCGGAACGCCCGCCGCAGCAATCGCCGCCGCCGCATGATCCTGCGTGGAGAAAATATTACAGCTCGCCCAGCGAACTTCCGCGCCCAGGCTCACCAGCGTTTCAATCAGCACTGCGGTCTGAATCGTCATGTGCAGCGAGCCGGTGATGCGCACGCCGGCCAGCGGTTTCGCAGCCGAGTACTTGTTGCGGATACTCACTAGGCCGGGCATCTCGTGCTCGGCAATGTTGATCTCTTTGCGGCCCCAATCGGCAAGCGCGAGGTCGGCTACTTTGTAATCGGTCAGTTCAAGTGTTGCTGTGGTCATTCAGGTCTTCTCCCTGTAGGTTTTTTCTAGATTACGGACTCTTTTAGTCTAACATTTCATGGATTTTGAGCGGGAAAACAGGTATACATTCGTAACAAATCACCCCAATTCTTGTGATCCTGCGGAAATCAATTGACGAATTATTGACCTTGTTTAGTTGCGGGAGGCTTTTATCATCCGAGTTTCTTGAGCACACCCTTCTTCAAAAGAAAATCCTCGCCGCGCCAATGAATCGTGTGCCCTGAAAATCCGCAGAACCAGAGCGCCAAATGCAGCGCGTCTCTAAAAGGAAGCAGCAGCAGCCCCGGCAGCACTTCGTGATCGCCCAGAATCCCAGCGCCCACGCTCATCGCCAACGCCAACCGCATGAAGAAGACCATCACAAACAGCCAAACCGCAATCGGATGCAAACCGCTGGCAATCAGATTCAACATCGCCCACGCCAAGCCATGCGAAGTGATCAAGCCGATGTAGCCAGCCGGACGCGCATCGCGCACCGTGCGTGCCCACCGCAGTTGATGATCGATGAACCCCGGCCAGTTGTACGCCGGAACTCCAGTCTCCACAACCTCCGCGCAGATGTGTACTGCGTAACCGGCATCCGAAACCCGTTTGCCGAGTTCGTAATCATCTGCGAGATGATTGACCAGCGGTTTGAGTCCGCCAATTTTTTCCAACGCCTCGCGACGCACGGCCAGCGTTGAGCCCAATCCATAATGCACACCCTCAACCATGCGCGAGAGCAATACGCTCGGTTGAAAATCCGTTGCAATTCCAAGCGCCTCAAAACGCGACCAGATCGTCCCATGCGGCCGTCCGCGATACAGCGCCGTCACTAATCCAACTTGCTTTTTGGCATTTTTAGATTTTGCCGCAGGCGCTTCAGCAAACGCCGCCGCCACGCGCTCAAGGTAATGCGGCGTCACCCGGATATCAGAATCATTAATCAGCACAACTTCAAATTTCGAAGCCGGAAGCATCTGAACCAGAGAGCTCACCTTGCCATTCGCTCCCAATCGCTCCGGGCAAATTACCAGCTCGATGCGCCGCTCCGGAAACTCTTTCTTCAAATCAAGCACCGCCGCCGCTGCCGGATCATCCATCGAAGCAACACCAAAGATTAGTTCATAGGGTGACTTGTATTCCTGCCGGCAATGCGAACGGAAGGCTTCCATCATCGATGGGTCCATTCCCTTGAGCGGCTTCAAAATACTGATCGATGGAAACGCAATCTCATTCCCGGCCAAGCGTCTTGCCGCAGGCAACTTCGCCGCACCTCGCAAGTGCCCCCTGTATACTTGCCCCGCCACAAACGCAGCCATGTAGTAGCCCAGACCAATTACGGTGAGCGCCGTCGTGGTGGCCTCGATCCCAAAAGCAAGCCAATGCGGCATCAGTAAAAACATAATGCTAGTTTAATTGCTCAGGCTTTTCGTTAACTTTGCAGTGGAAAGCTTTAGGGTACCTTTTTGCTTTTGTGGAGGGCGCCGGGGGGTTAACCCCCCGGAATGACATCAATCTTCAAGTTCGGCTTCAACCGAGGAAGAAATCACCAATCTGGAACCGATGATCTCCTATTCCGCCACTTCCGTCGCCAACTTCATTGGCACCGTGCGACGTCGCTTCAAAATCTCTGTTAGAACGAACATGAATCCAGCTGCCAGCAACGCAGGCAATGCAAGTCCTCGCAAACCCGCTTGGTAGCTGCCTGTTGCGTCTTTCATCACGCCCATCCAATACGGCCCCACAAATCCACTGAACATCGTAATCATATTCATCATGGCGATACCCGCAGCCGCAGACCGCCCGGTTAGAAATTCTGTGGGAATTGCAAGCGCGGGGCAAAGTATCGATGTGAATGACGTTGCCGTCACCACCAGCGCAGCCACCACTATCCAGCCAATATGTGTGTAACTGGCAATTACGTATCCCGCCGCCATAAAGAGACAAGGAATGATGGAGTGCAGAGCGCGTTCCTTTGTGCGGTCAGAGTGGATGCTGTTGAGCAACATCCCAAGCGCACCAAGCACGCCCATACCGGCAACCAGATAACCAACGTTCGTCACACTCCATCCCGTTGCGCCTTGCAGAATCGCTGGCGCCGAAAAGCCGTACGCGTAACTGCAACAGAGTGCACAGAAGAAAAACATTCCAATCAGCCACACTTTCGGCGAGAACAGCGCCTTTAGAACGCCGTGATGATGCCCCAGATGCGCTAGTGCACTGTCAGCGTCCAGCTGATTTTGCAGCCATGTTCTTTCTTCACTTGTCAGCCACTTCGCGTGATCAGGTGTGTCCGGCAAAAATTTTAAAATCACAAGGCTGAAAAACGCCGCGGGCAATCCCTCCACTAGAAAAAGCCACTGCCATCCAGCAAGCCCAAGCCGGCCATTCAAGCCCAACAGCCATCCTGCGAGCGAACCCATTATCACCGAGCTCAGCGGCAACGCAATGTAAAAGCGGCTGATCGCTCGCGCGCGCATCTCCGCCGGAAACCAAAGCGTCAGGTAGTAAATCACGCCCGGAAAAAATCCGGCCTCAGCAACACCCAGCAAAAAACGCAGCGTGTTGAACTCCCACGGCGTGCGCACAAACATCATGCAAGCGGCCAGCAAACCCCAGGTAATCATGATGCGCGCAATCCACCGCTTGGCCCCAAAGCGCAACAGAAGCAGATTTGATGGAATCTCGAAGAGTGCATAGCCGATGAAGAAAAGTCCCGCGCCAAGCCCATAAACCGATGCGCTGAAATGCAGGTCCTCATTCATTCTCAGCGAAGCAAAGCTGATATTGATGCGGTCCATGTACGAGAGGCAATACCCGATGCCAATCACTGGAATCAGCCGCCAGCTTGCCTTGCGAATCGCGCTGCGGCCGATAGCTTCCGCGTCAGTCGCATCTGTGGCGGGGAGAAGTTCCTGCATTGGGATTGACCTCGTACCGTCGAGTTCCGAGTAAGTTGTATTATCGATCTTCGATTGAAATTTCTCGGGGAAGACGGCTCGTCGTAAGCGAACTATAGCACGCGATGAGCAGGACTTTGCCGTGAATTTTCCAGCGGAGGGAGAAGGGGCCTTCAGACCCCTGTGCATCGTTCAAAATTACAACGGCTTTAGGCCCGGGTGCTTCAAATAACATTCATTTCTTTGTCGCCGTTTCAAACGAAAGTATCCGCGGCAAATAAAATTCAAAAAAATGATCCGAATCAGACTTCAGGCAAACCTCAACATTCGGCGTTCCACTCTCTTCACGCGTATACCCCTTCTCATCCACGCGAATGTGCAGTGGGGTCGTCGGGCAAAGCTCCGGCTTGATTGCATACGCCATTGCCATCGCATCAAAAACCGTCGGCGTCACTTGCTTTGTCGATTGCGACCATTGCAGATAAAGCAACGCCAGAGCATCCGTCAGATTCGTACTGTGCGTGAACAGAATCTCGCGTTTCACCTCGTCCAGTTTCAACTGCGTTGAATCAAGCGGCATCATGTAAATCGGCACACCCGCAGCGAATACCTTCTGCGCTGCCGGAATATCCATCGCAATGTTGTACTCTGCGCTCGGCCCCCGGTCCGGAAGATAGCCAAGGTCGTCATAACCGCGCCTCACTGACCCGCCCATCATCACAATGCGCTTCAACTTCTTGAACGTTGCCGGATCGCGATCCATCGCCGCCGCGAGATTCGTCAACGGCGCAATCGCCACCAGCGTTATCTGATTCGGATGCGCCTTGATCATCTCCAGCAGCAAATCAACTGCGTCCCGATGTGGTCGCACCGGCTCTCTTTCCGCCCATCGCGCCTGCGAAAACGCCGCACC
>DAHXOQ010000147.1 GCA_027364815.1 Acidobacteriaceae bacterium
CAATAAAAACAACGGCCCGGAGAGTTTCCTCTCCGGGCCGTTGCTTTTTTCTAAAACCTTCCTACTGTTGCGGCACAGGCGCTGTCGTCGGAGCTGGTGTTGTCGTATCCGTGCTCTTCTGCGCATCCGCCTTTTTCTTCTGGTCTGCCAACCGAGTCTTTTCTCCTGCCGCTGTACCCGCTGACTTTTTCTTCTTGTTCTTCTTCGCCGTATCTCCGGCCAATCCAAGTGGCGCTGCCTGTTGCTGACGATCAGCTATCTCCGTCGAATCCTCAGGCGGAGGCGTCGCTGCTGCTTCCGTCGCTGCCGTCTTTGCCTTGGCCTTCTTCTTCGCCTTCTGAATCTCCGGCGCGCGTGCAGAGAAGCGCGTCTTTTCTGCCTTGGGCTCTTCCTTCACGGGCGCATCCGGTACCGCATTCGCTGCCTCTTCCGTCTTATCCGGCAATGCCCCTGCGTTTTCCGTCTTGGTCGTCGCAGCCGCTTCCGGAAGAGTCTCGCGCGGCGCCTGACCATAGCGAACCTTCTCTTTTTTGCCAGCCTTCTGCGACTTCTTCTCCGCCTTGGTCTCCTTCACTGCCGGCTTGCCGCCTGGTTTTGTCGTCGTCGCATCTGTCACCACCTCCGGCGGCGGTGCCACATCACCAGCTGGCGCTGATTTCTGCCTGAACGTACGCGTCGTCTCGCGATACCTTACCCGCTCTACCTTCTTCTTCTTCTTCGGTGCTGGTGGCGTATACGCGCTGTAGATCGGCTTCGTTTCCTTCGGGCTCGCGCCTGTGTCCACATACCCTGGCCGAATATCTATGTAACTCTCTTCGCGCATCTGCGTCAGGTATTCACGCATCGCCGGTTCCATGCGGCTCATATACAGGCTCTCTTCAACCTGCTGTTCTACATCCTTCAGCGGCGCCACGCCACCCGGTACATGCTCAACCACTTTCAGAATCACGTATCCCTGTTTGGTGTGTATCGGCTCCGTTATCTCCCCGGACTTCAACGCGAATGTCTTGTCCTCAAGCACCTTCGCCAGCATCCCGCGCTTGTACTCGCCAAGATCACCGCCCTGCGCCGCCGTCTGCCCATCGCTGAATGACCGCGCCAGTTGCGCAAAATCTCCACCCGCATGCAACCGCGATTCAATATCGTCTGCCTTCGCCTTCGCCGTCGCAAGCTTCGCCGGATCGGGCGCTGTCGCCTCCCCGCCAATCGCCGGCGCTACACTACCAGACGAAATCAAAATCTCCTGCAGCCGCACGCTCTCTGGGCGCATGTACTCCTGCTTGTGCGCGTTGTAATACTGCTGCACTTCGCCCGGCGTAAACTGTACCTTGCGCCCCAGCTCCTGGCGCATCACATCTTGCGTAATAATGCTGTTCCGGATCTTCGCCTTGAAATCCTCAAACGATATCCCCTTCTCCTTCGCCGCCTTCTCCAGGTCTTCAAGGCTCTCCATGTTGTACTGCTTGCGGATCTCGTCAAGACGCTTGATCAGCTCCGTCTCGCCGTTGATCCCCAGCTCCTTGCCCTTCGAAAGCCAAAGCTGCTGGTCTATCAACCCGCGCAGAATATCCTTGTGTCCTTCGCTGATCGCCTGCATCGATTCCCCGCGCTGCCGCGCTTCCGCGTCGTAGTCCTTCAACGCCCGCTCATAATCCGAACGCGAGATAATCTGGTCGTTGATGCGCGCCACTATCTCTTCTACCGTCACGCCTCCATACGGGCTGTCGTTCACCGCAGGCTTCGTCTGTGCGCTCAGAACGGCGCTGTAGGTTGTGGCGCAGAATATGGTGGCAATCATCAACGCGCCAAATGCGACGCCCGCAGAAGTACTTCGAAGTGTTCTCAAGGTCATAGTTTCCAGAAATGCCTGCGGATGAATGGAAAAATCTCCGCAATATGCATATAGACGTTATTGTAAACGGCGGGAGAGCCGGTTTCACACCCGCCACCCCAGAATCCCTCCGAAATTACACCCGAATCAATCATTTATTCTCTTTAAGTGGTTCTGGACTTCTCATTTCTCCATCCATCACCATCCGGAGGCTGGCCCACATCTGACCCTCCACGGAATTCTCTGTGAACCACTTCTCGTTTTTGAGAAGTGGGATTCCATTCACTCCCTCACCTTGCCTGTTTGTTCCGTCAACGGCGCATCAGCCGCTTGCAATGCCTTGCAGATAATTACCCCCAATACGCGCACAATAGAGTTGAAAAGGAAATCTCCATCTCCATCACTCCGTCCCTGACCCCTGACATCTGAAATCTGACACCTGTTTTCAAGATGGCTAACTAAATAGTCAACATCATCGCCATCAACATCAAGTCAACTCCCCAGCAGTCAGTCACTTACCCCCTCCAACCCCTCAAAATTCGAAATGATTTTTTCAAAAAACCCGCTGTGAAACTGTGACAACCACCATAAATAAATCAAAACAAATCACATCCACCCGGTAAATCTCGCCAGTACACATCAAATCCAGTCACTGTGAAACTGTGACAATCTCCAAAACCCCTCATTTCGCCTTCACTTGCGTCTATTCCACCCATTCGGCGTCTAAATATCCAGAGTGCTATACTCACTCGCAAGACGGTGATTTGGCCGCTCCTGGGCTTCGCTTCCCAGACACCGCCATATAAGCCGTTCGGAGGTTCTACCCAAGCATGAATCGCAGCGCCACAAGGGCCTTTTTCCTATCCATAGCGTTTCTCGCCATCTGCGCAATTCTCGGCAGCACCATGCAAAGCCGCGTGGGTGCGCAATCCTCATCCGACGAAAGCCAACTGCGCGACAGCCTGAAGTCCTTCACCGATGTTTACGCGCTGGTCGAGCAGAATTACGCCGAGCCTATCACCGGCGACAAGGCCGATGAAGCGATCTACGACGGCGCAATTCCAGGCATGCTCCGCATGCTCGATCCCCACTCCAATTTCTACGACCCCAAGGCCTACGCGAAAATGCGCGAGGATCAGCATGGCCGCTACTATGGAGTCGGCATGGTGATTCAGCAGCAGGCGGGGAAAACTTTTGTTGCCTATCCCTTTGAAGACACGCCCAGCTTCCGCGCCGGTATTCATCCCGGCGACATTATTGCCTCGGTCGATGGTAAGACGACCGATGGCGTGAGCTCTGACCTGGTGGCCAAAATGCTCAAGGGGCCCCGTGGTACCCATGTCACGGTTGAGATGATCCGTGAAGGACAGCCGAAGCCGCTGGTTTTTGATTTGGTGCGTGACGAGATTCCGCACCCGAGCGTGGATTTGAAATACGAGATTCGACCCGGGGTCGGCTACATTCACTTGAGCCAGTTCCAGGAGACGACCGCGCGCGAGATGATTGACGCCATTGACAGCTTTGGGGATATGAAGGGGCTGGTAATTGACCTGCGCGATAACCCGGGCGGATTGCTGAGCCAGGCGGTTGATATTTGCGATCACTTACTTTCGAAGGGACAGGAAATTGTCTCTCAGCGGGGTAGAGGTTCGTCTAGCCAGGAGTACTCTGCAACGCGCGGCAATGGCGGCAAAACTTTTCCTATCGTGGTGCTGGTGAACCGGAATACAGCTTCAGCAGCGGAGATTGTAAGCGGCGCGTTGCAGGATCATGACCGTGCGCTGATTGTGGGCGAGACAACCTTTGGCAAGGGTTTGGTGCAGACTGTCTATGACCTGTCGAATCATTCGATGGCTTTGGCGCTGACGACGTACCACTACTACACTCCATCGGGAAGACTGATTCAACGCGACTACTCAGGCGTGTCGCTATATGACTACTACTACAACCGCGCAGGTGCCTGGCCTTCGAATTCGACGAACCGCGAAGTGAAACTGACAGACGCGGGACGCACTGTCTATGGCGGCGGCGGAATTACCCCGGATGAAAAAATTGAGACGCCCAAGAGCACGCACTTTGAAGATGTGCTCTACCAAAAGGGTGCCTTCTTCCACTTTGCGCCTAAATACATGGCCTTCAGAACGGTGGACAAGAACTTCCAGGTGGATGATGCGATGCTCAAGGAGTTCAAGGATTCTCTGAAACGCGCGAAGATCAACTACACAGCTGAGGAGTTCAACGCTTCGCTTGATTTTATCAAGACGAGTTTGAAGGAACAGGTCTTCACCATTCAGTTTGGACAGAAGACAGGATTGCGCGTGATGCGTGATTGGGATCCTGTTTTGCAAAAGGCGCTGACCTACCTGCCTGAAGCGCAGGCTTTGGAAGACAATGCGCATAAGGTTGAGTTGAAGAAGGCGCAAGCGAGGAACGAAGCGCCGTAACGGAGATCAGGTGTCAGAGCTCAGAGATCAGCAACTCTGGTAGCCCGTTTTGAAACCCTGCTTTGAAAGTCGCGTTTTGAAAGGGCACGACTTGAGTCGTGCCGCAAGACGCGGAGAATAAAGGGTGGGCTTTAGCCCCTGAGGGATGCTTTTTGGGATTAACCGTTGATGATTTTAGA
This sequence comes from Acidobacteriaceae bacterium, assembly GCA_027364815.1. GTDB lineage: Bacteria > Acidobacteriota > Terriglobia > Terriglobales > Acidobacteriaceae > CAIMNN01. The sequence goes on from DAHXOQ010000147.1 coordinate 4,455, forward strand.
AAGTTGAATTTTTAATAAAGGCCATCCGTAAATGGGGGGCCTTTTGTTTTTGAGGTGGTGTATACTGAATTAGTTGTTTGAACAAGTAATTGGGCGGATTGGTGGGGGGTATATCCTGAATCAGTTCACGACGCAATTATCACTCACAAGGAGAAAAGGAAAATGACCGAACCGGTAATTACACAGAAGGCGCCATTTGGCGTCGAGGTTGAGGCAGGCAAGAGCTACTACTGGTGTGCATGCGGCAAGAGCGCGACGCAGCCGTTTTGCGATGGCAGCCACAAGGGTAGCGGCATCAGCCCGATGAAGTATGAGGCGACAGAGACGAAGAAGGTTCACTTCTGCGGTTGCAGACATAGCCATAACTTGCCGTTATGCGATGGAACTCACAAGTCGCTGTAAGCGAATTTTCCCGAACAAAAATCAGGGAGCTTTTGAAGGAGTGGATGACCACTTTTTTAAAAGCTCCCATTTGCTTTGCAATCATATTTGGCGCGGCTATTTTTTGTGGGGTATGGTGAGCGTGGCGTTAGAAGGAATTTTGTAGTGCTCGCCAAAGTTTCCCTGGTTGGTGCCGATTGATAGGCGGCCGCGGGAATCAATATAGAAGAGGTCCTTGCCGACTGGCACATCACTGAATGTTTTAACAAAAGGCATTGTGTAGGGCTTTCCGGCAAGTGTGGCAGTGACATTGTCGCCGACTTTGTACCCTAGCAAAGCGAATGTTTCAGAGGGAACGTTGAGGACCAGATTGCCAAAGGGGCCGTCGGTTCCGATTACGTTGGCATGGAGGCCGTCCGCGTCTACAGTGGCATTGTGAATTTCGATGCGGACGAGCTTGGCTGGGTCGATCGAGGGACCTGCCTGGGCAAAGTCGTCACCGCGGGCTGCATGGGCTCCGGCGGGCGAGAATATGTCGCGTCCATGAAATGTTGAAGAGATGCCGGAGCCGATCATCCAGGCTGGGTTGGTGATCTCGTGAACTTCGGCAATGCCGTCGCGGTCCTGCACCAGTGTGAGCAGGCCATTGTCGGGGAGGATGAAGAGCTGGCCGACTTTGGATTTGGCGATGATGGCCTTTCGTTTGGAGCCGACGGTCGGGTCAATGACAACGACGAAAACTGCGTCCTTGGGAAAGTAGGGAGCTGATCCGGCGAGGAAGCGCGCACCCATGGCGATATTGAAGGGCTGTGATTGATGGGTGATGTCGATGATGTGGACGCCGGGGGCAACGCCGTCCATCACGGCTTTGCAGATGCCCACGGCGTCGTCCTTCACGTCGAAGTCGGTCATGAAGCCGATAACCTTGGTGGCCGGCGCGTGCTGCTTGTGATGGCGGCAGCCGCTGACGAGAGTGGTTGCCGCGATGAGAGCGAGGAGTAGCGTGATGCTGATGCGGGAGGTGAGTTTCATGATGGCCTCGGGGAAATTTTTGTCTTCTCTAAAATGTACAACTTTGTGGGGGTGCAAGTCTTCGGTAAGATCGAGAATATGAGAGTTCATGGTTCGTTGGCGGCTTTGGCTTTGATAATTGTGGCAGCGGGAGCCTGTGCGCAGAGTGTTGTGCAGGCAGCCGGGAAAACCACGCAGCCCATCGTGGTGAAGGTGGTCGTCGTGGCGATGTTTGAGGTGGGCGCGGATACAGGGGATGCGCCGGGCGAGTTGCAGTATTGGGTGGAGCGCGATCATCTGGACAAGATCTACGAAGTTGCGGGTGCAGTGCATCCGGCGCGGATGAATGATCAGGGCGAGATGGCTGTCTTGACAGGCCTGGGACCGGCTCATGCGGCGGCGACGATTACTGCAATAGGTCTGGATAAGAGATTTGATTTCTCGCACGCGTATTGGATTGTGGCCGGGATTGCGGGCGGCGATCCGGAGCGGGTCTCGCTGGCCTCTGCGGCATGGGCACGGTGGGTGGTGGATGGGGATTTGGCGTATGAGTTGGATGGCAGAGAAATTCCCGAAGGCTGGAGTACGGGCTTGGTTCCGCTGCGGCAGAGCAAGCCGTTTGAGGAACCGGTGCAGGTAATTGAAGGCCAGGTCTTTGAGTTGAATCCGAAGCTGGCGCAGTGGGCGTTTGAGACGACCCAGGATGTGAAGTTGGGCGATACGCCAGAGATGGCTGCCGCAAGGAAACCGTATGCGCAGACAAGCCATGCTGACTCAGTTGGCCAGCGCGCTCCGTTTGTGCTGCTGGGGGATGAGCTTTCATCGGCACGGTATTGGCATGGAGCCAGGATGGAGGCTTGGGCGCGTGAGTGGATGAATTATTTCACCGGCGGCAAGGGCGTCTTTGCGACCAGCGCAATGGAAGATACAGGCACTCTCGATGCGTTGAAGAGATTGAGCGCGAGCGGGCGTGTGGATTGGGGCCGCGTGATGGTGCTCAGGACGGTGAGTAATTATGATCGTCAGCCGCCAGGGTTGACGGCGGAGGAGAGTTTATTGAAGCAGCAATCCAGAAAGTCGGTAGCTTATCTGCCCTCGCTCGAGAGTGCGTATGCGGTGGGGCATAAAGTAGTGGGAGAGATTTTGAAGGATTGGCCCAACTGTGGAGAGGCCAGCGACGTCGTCGTATGTATGAGCGCGAAATAAGAGCTCACTTTTTGCTAGCGAATCAAGTCGAGGGCAACTCTACAAATTCACGCACGCAAAACGATTCCAACCAAC
>DAHXOQ010000148.1 GCA_027364815.1 Acidobacteriaceae bacterium
TCGCCGGATCGCCCTCACGGCGAAACGGCTTTACTTCCTCCTCATCACTCTTCGCTGCATCATCTTCCTTCTGCCGATCCTGATTCCGTTTCACCGACGCCGCAAATGGATTCTTCTTTGCCGCCGGTGCAAACGGGTTACCCGCTGTTGCAAATGGATTAAAGGAGAAATCCAGCAGCGTCAACTGCGCATTCGTCTCCGCATCCACATTCGGATTCGCTATAGCTTCCGTCTTCTCGCCGCCCTCATCCTCCCCACCAAATCCAAAACTTGTATCCGCTTCCTCTGCTGCTTCATCCCCACTCGCTTTTTCTACCACATCAAAGCTCGTATCGAAATTTGTATTAAAACTCACATCGGCGCTCGTATCCCCATCCGCACCCAAATCCGCCGCCAGCTTTCCTGCAAAATCCGGATCCATCATCGCCTGAGCGTCCAATATCAACGTCCTGAAATTCTCCAGCGCCAGCACCGCTCTCCCCGGCAGCAACCGCTGCCCAATCGCCGCGCCCATCGCGTCCCAGCTTGAGCTCCCCGTCTCCAGCGCCAGCCGCTCCAGCGTCCCCATCGTCGTCGCGCCAATCCCGCGCGTCGGCGTGTTGATCACCCTCCCCAGCGCAATCGAATCGTGAGGATTCCTGATCAGCCGCAAATAACTCAACAGATCCTTGATCTCCGACCGCTCATAAAAACTGAAACCGCCCACCATCGTGTACCGTATTGAGTACCGTCGCAGAGCCTCTTCCACCAATCGCGATTGCGAGTTCGTCCGGTAAAGCACCGCGCACTTCGCCCGCTCGCCCCCATCAGGCTCACTCTCGGCCGCTCTCAAATACCGCTGAATCCGGTCCGCAATAAACAGCGCCTCGTTCTCACCATCCGGCGCATCGTAATATCCAATCTGGCTGCCGCCCTCGCGGTCCGTCCACAACTTCTTCCCCTTGCGCCGCAAATTGTTCCCGACCACCGCGCTTGCGCCTTCCAAAATAATCTGCGTCGACCGGTAGTTCTGCTCCAGCCTCACAATCTTCGCATTCGGAAAATCCTTCTCAAACTCCAAAATATTTCTAATGTCCGCGCCTCGCCACGAGTAGATGCTCTGATCCTCATCGCCCACCGCGCAAACATTTTTCTCTTCGCCCGCCAGCAGCTTCATCAACTCATACTGCGGCCTGTTTGTATCCTGGTACTCGTCCACTAAGACGTAGCGGAATTTCCGCTGATACCGCGTTCTCGCCTCCGCGCTCACCTTGAGCATCCGCACCGCTTCCAGCAGCAGATCGTCAAAGTCCATCGCGTTATTCTTGCGCAGCTCAGTTTCGTAAGCCTTATAAATCTGCGCAATCCTCTCGCTGTTTGCATCCGACGAGTTCAAATAAAATTCCTGCGGATTAACCATGTGGTTCTTCGCCCACGAAATTTTCCCCAGCACCGTGCGCGGCGTCAGTTGCTTCGTGTCGAGGCCCATGCGCTTCATGATCGGCTTGACGAGAGCTTGTTGGTCATTCTCGTCATAGATCGCAAAATCTCTTGTCAGCCCCTGCCCATTTACTTTCAGCGCCTCAATATCGCGCCTCAGCAGCCTCACACACAGCGAGTGAAAGGTCGAGATCAACGGCTTCGCCAGCGTCGTATGCCCGAGCAGCCTCTCCACGCGCTCACCCATCTCGCTTGCGGCCTTGTTGGTAAACGTCACCGCCAAAATCGCATCCGGCGCCACGCCATGCTTTTCAATGAGCCACGCAATCCGGCTCGTAATCACGCGCGTCTTCCCCGACCCCGCGCCCGCCAGTATCAGCACCGGCCCATCCGTCGTCTCCACCGCCAGCCGCTGCTCCGGATTCAATTTGTCAATAAGAGCTGTCAATAGTAGGTGTCCACTACCAGTTTAATGTGTCCGCCTTCGCGTCATAATCCACACCCCGCTCTATCATCCGCACATTACCCTCATAACTTTCACGCGCTATACTTGGAATCACTTTCATCCTTCGGGTGACTCATGCATAAATGGGCTATTCACTACGCCGTACTTACTTTCCTGCTAGCAACTCCGTGCATGAAGGCCGATCTCGCCGCCATCCACCGCGACAAACTCCCGCAAACGCCCACCGTACTCGCCGCTCTCGACGACGCACTCCAGCTAGAGCCTTGCACCGACCACTGGACCAATCAGTGGAGTTGCGAGATCTCCAAGGATGATGCAACTGCACATCTCAGTAAAGACCTCGGATTTCTGCAAGCCGCCGTCAAGGAAACTCCCGATAACGCTGAACTTCTGCTCCTCACCGCTGAAGTTGCCCACTACGCATATAACGTCGATGTTACGGGGACCTATGACGTCGTTATCGATTCGCTCAAGCACGCTGAAGTCCTGACTCCCACAGACATTCGTCCACTCTGGTTCCGCTCCGATCTCCTCTGCCAGACCAAAGCGCTCGATCAAGGCGCCGCGGGCTTTCTCGCCATCGAAGAAAATCATGCATGGCAATCTTTGCCCGTCGCTTTCTGGGATAATTACACCGCTTGCGCAATCATCTCGAATATACCCGCGCACGCCGAGCGCGCCTTGGATCACCTCAAGCAACTCAATGCAAAAGCAAACCAGTTGCGCAGCTCCTATCAGGAGATTGCCGTCAAACGCTTCACTGACTACGATCCCAACAAGAACTATGAAGCCAAAGATGCCTGGTATTCGCGCGAGATTGGTAATGAAGTCGAGTTCACCGCAACCGTTTGTGGTCTGCGTCTGCTCGCTCACAAAGACTGGAAGGTCGACCGCATCGAATTCACCAATGGAATCTGCCTCGTCGTCTTCACCACTGGCCCCTACAAAGCTACCGACGGCACGCTCCATCCCGAGCTAGTCTTGCTCGCCCGGCAGCCCCTCGAGGGCGAAAGTTTCGAGGATTTTTTCATCAAATTTACTTCAAAATTAGACTTCAAAGCTGAAAGACCTCTCGCCTGTCCCGTCTCCACTTGTCTAGCCGTAGAGGCAACAATGCCCGATGCATACAAACCTAACGGCGATGGAAAACCCCACAACCTCTTCTTTCAAAAAGATGCACCGCAGTTCCCCGGACTCCTCTTCGAATTTCCTGAGAAGCCTCCCGTCAAATCAGGCACTGAAGTCATGCAAGTTTTCCGCCCCACCAATACGCTCAAGCGCTTCCCCGGCCCCATCTATTACCTCATCCTCCTCGACACCGCCTCATCCATCGAAGCCGACGCCCTCAAAGACTACGAGTTCTTCGTCAAGAATCTGCAGGTGGAGTAGGAGTCTTTCAATCTAATACGTTGATACACCAGCGACCATTTAAACTATTAATGTATGAGCACACTCAAAGCCGTCCGCGGCACGCGCGACCTCCTGCCGCCTGAAACCGCTCTCTGGAACCGCATCGAGGCCACCGCCCGTGCCGTCTTCGCACGCTACAACTTCGGCGAAATCCGCACCCCCATCTTTGAAGACACCGCCCTCTTTTCGCGCGGCGTCGGCGAAGAAACCGACATCGTCTCCAAAGAAATGTACACCTGGGAAGATCGCGCCCGCGCGCAATCGGAAAAAACCCAAACCCTCACACTCCGCCCCGAGAACACCGCCGGCGTCGTTCGCGCTTACATCGAGCACAAGCTCGGCGAAACCGGCCAACTCCAAAAGCTCTATTACATCGGCCCGCAATTCCGCCGCGAGCGCCCGCAAAAAGGCCGCTACCGCCAGTTCTCGCAAATCGGCGCAGAGGTCATCGGCCCGCCCTCGGCCGGCAGCGAATCACCACTCCGCGACGCTGAAATTCTCGAGATGCTCGCCACCCTCCTTGACGAGCTCGGCATCACCGGCTGGACCCTCCACCTCAACTCCGTAGGCTCACCCGCCGACCGCGCCCGCTACAACGAAGTGCTTCGCACGGCTCTCGTAGAACTTGCGCCACGGATGTGCCCAGACTGCCAACGCCGTGCCGTCACCAACCCCCTCCGCGTCCTCGATTGCAAAGTCCCAGAAGACCAGCCCATCATCGAGACCCTCCCCAAGATCGCCGACTCCCTCGACGCCGACGCCCAGACCCACTTCGCCGCCGGCACCGCCGCCCTCGATGCATCCGGCGTTCCCTACACCCGCAACCACCGCCTCGTTCGCGGCCTCGATTACTACACGCGCACCACCTTCGAGTTCACTCACGGAGGCCTCACACCCCAGGGAGCAAGCTCCCCGGGGGCCCCAGTTATCGGCGCGCAAAACGCCCTCCTCGGCGGCGGACGCTACGACGGCCTCAGCGAAATGATCGGCGGCCCTCGCGCCCCTGGCATCGGTTTCGCCATCGGCGAAGACCGTCTCGTCCTCACGCTGCTCGCCCAGCAGGAATTGGCAGCCATCGCCGAAAAAGCTGACGTCTTTGTTGCCCCAATCGGCGAAGAGCTAAACCCAGCCGCACTTGCCCTCGCCCGCGAACTCCGTCACTCCGGCCTCCGGGTCGAGCTCGGCGACGGCAGCTTCCGTCTCAAAAAATCCTTTGAAATCGCCGACAAACAAGCCCTCAACATCCTCATCCTCGGCGAAGATGAGCTCAAATCCGGTATCCTTACAGTGAAGAACTTCTCCACCGGCACGCAGTCCAAAATCGCGCGCGCCGATTTGGCTGAACACCTCAGAAAGGTTTAATCAATGATCTTATCCCACTTCTTCGCTGGCTTCGATTGGAAAAACGCGGCTGAACTCATCGGCACGGCCATCGCTCTGGCCACCTTGATCAAAGGCACTCTCGAGTACATCAAGCAAGGGGCCGTTAAGCGCGCCGAGCTCTTTCTTGAAATGCGTGATAAGTACACAAAATTCTTCTATCTCTTCGACATGCTAGATCATCAAGACACGGATGAAGGCTGCAACAAGCTTCGCGCCCTTCAATTCGAAGAAAAACTCAGATTTCTTGGCTTCTACGAAGAACTCGCTCTCATGATTGAAAGCGGCCTTATTCGCCGTGGCGTTGCTCACTATATGTTCGGCTATTATGCCATCGTCTGCTGGAAGTCTGACCATTTTTGGAATGAGGAGGATAGGGAAGATCCTTACTGGCGTCTCTTTCGTTTGTTCGTTGAGCGGATGTTGAAGGAAGAGCAGAACTTCCTGCCCCGGACATACAATCCAAAGGACTACCAACTGTAGGGAACTAACAACTTCGATTCATTGTGAGGAACAAAAATTTCTGTGCTCGACTTTCTCGGCAATCTTGAACGTACTCATATGTGTGGTGAGCTCCGCGCCTCCGACGCCGGTAAAACTGTTGTCCTCATGGGTTGGGTCAACCGCCGTCGCGACCACGGCAACCTCATCTTCCTCGACGTGCGCGATCGCACCGGCTTCGCCCAGGTCGTTCTCGACAAGGAACTCGTCCCCGAAGGCCACGCTAAAGGTGAGCAAATCCGCCCCGAGTACGTCATTGCCGCTGTCGGCTGTCTTCGCCTGCGCTCCAAAGACGCCATCAATCCAAAAATGCCCACCGGCGAAGTCGAGCTAGAAACCACCCAGCTCCTCGTTCTCAATGACACCAAGCTCGCGCCCTTCTCCCCCGCCGACGATGCCATCCAGAACGAAGAAGTCCGCCTCAAGTATCGCTACGTCGACCTGCGCCGCGCAGATATGCAGCGCAACTTCCGCCTCCGCCACGAGATCACTCTCGCCATCCGCGAGTCGCTCAGCCAGGACGGCTTCCTCGAAATCGAAAGCCCCCTCCTCACCAAAAGCACCCCCGAGGGCGCGCGCGCCTTCGTCGGGCCCTGCCGCGTCCACGCCGGCGAGTTTTACGCACTTCCGCAATCCCCGCAAATCTTTAAGCAGATCCTCATGATCTCCGGCTGCGACCGCTACTTCCAAATCGCGCGCTGCTTCCGCGATGAGGACCTCCGCGCCGACCGCCAGCTCGAGTTCACGCAGGTCGATCTTGAAATGTCTTTTCCGCGCCAGGACTCCGTCTTTGCCGTCGTTGAAGACTTTCTCACCGCTGGCTTCAAGGCCGCCGGCATCAGCCTGCCCAAGCCATTCCCGCGCATCACCTATGACGACGCCATGCGCCAGTACGGCAGCGACAAGCCCGACCTGCGCCTCCCCGGCCTCACCGACGTCCGCTCGGCTTTCACCGATGCCGACCTCGAATCGCTGCGCATCGATCCCGCACTTCCTGTCATCGCCCTCCGCATTCCCAACGTCGGTGAGCTCAGTCGCAAAGAGCGCGAAGACTCTCACCCGCTCTTCGACACATCCAAGGGCGCAAAATTCATCGACGACTTGAAGCGCCTCGCAAAAACTTTTCCGGCAGCAGTAGAACAAGTAAAAAAACTCACTAACGCTGACGACCCAGACTTCCTCGTCATCGTCTCCGGCGATCCCGCGCACCACATTCAGGCCAGCGACACAAAATTCCCCGGCCGCCTCTCCGAGCGCGAGATCAACGTCTACCTCGCCGCCGGCAACTACCGCGTCGAGCTCGCCAAAAAATACGCCGCCAAACACGGCGCATTCGCCATCACCGATGAAGTCGTCGCCCGTGCCGCCAGCAACTCAGAGTCCGCCCAATCCGTCGACAAAACCGAGCACGCACTCATCGACGGCAGCCGGGCCTTCCAGCCCATCTGGGGCACTGACTTTCCCATGTTTGAGTACGATGCCGAAAAGAAGCACTGGGAACCGGCGCACCACCCCTTCACCTCGCCCCACGAAGCCGACATGGCCAACCTCCTCACCGACCCCGCCAGCGTCCGCGCCAACTGCTACGACATTGCGATGAACGGCCTCGAGCTCGGCTCCGGCTCCATCCGTATCCACCGCCAGGACATTCAAAAGCAAATCTTCCAATCCCTCGGCATCACCGACGAAGAAGCCAAAGCCCGCTTCGGCTTCTTCCTTGACGCCCTTGAGTACGGCACGCCGCCCCACGGCGGCATCGCCCTCGGCCTCGACCGCATCGGTGGCGGCGCGCAACCCGGCGGTGTCCACCAAATGCAGCGGAATGCCGCCCTCGAGCACCTGATGCCGAAGAAGGTCCCGGGTCGTCCCCGGC
>DAHXOQ010000149.1 GCA_027364815.1 Acidobacteriaceae bacterium
AGGCAGCGTCAAGCGGTGGAGGTTGCGCGGCTTGCATATAAGCCGGCAGTTGGGGATCCAGCAGTTGCGGTTGGCGATCTGGAGCGGCTGACGGAGTTGATCCTGGAGGTGGCGGAGCGGGTAAGATACTCGCCCGGAAATATGCGGGAAGTGAACCGCGAGGATTTGCGGCTGATGCTGAGGCGATGGCAGATGAGTCCGACAGATATGAGACGGGCGATGGGGCTATTTCGGAAAGCTTTGCATGCAGCAGCAGCGGCTTCGACGCAAATACTAAAGACGGAGATTAGTAGAAAGGATTGAATATACACCCACCCTCGATTGAATGCCATGCCTCTAAAAGAAATCGGGCACCCGGCGAATCGTAGGCGAGGAAAAGGATGTAGATATTGACTATGGCTTGGGGTGATTAAAGGAAAAAGTGGCGGAAAAGGTGGGGGTGGCGCGTCAGTAACGTTCTGGAGCTCCGAAAATAAAATTTCCCCATCGCCGGGCAGAGAGAATACTGATAAAGTTCTACTAAAGGTCACTCACATGCAATTTAAGCTCTCATTACCCGCTCGTATTACAGCGCTTGTGCCCAATGCACTGGCTTGTGTGCTTGTTCTGTTGGCAGGCTTTGTGGCTTCGGGACGACTTTGGACTCAGGAACCGGCACAACAGGCACCGGCGGCACAACAGCAGACACCGTCGGCGACGGATAGCCAGCAGCCGGCGACGACGACACCTGCTACGACGGATCAAACGCCTGCTACGACAGAACAAACACCGGCAGCGACGACTGACCAGACTCCAAGTTCAACACAGACTCCAGCTGCGGACAAAGGCAGCAAGGGTGGAGCGAAGCCCAAGGTTCTTTACAAGCAGGTAAAGCTGGGACCGAAGGACGCCGAGGATATTGCAAAAAAGGATCCGGATGGAGCGGCACTTTTGGATGCCGGGCCGTTCTCAGAGCCTGATGCAGGTTCAGGCAACGCAAAAAGTAAGCGGACATCGGAGATTACAGAAGAAGAGCTCAAGTCGCTGTTGATGAAGAAGGAACTTTATTTGCGAGGAAATTTCCTGAGCGACTCTCTGGCATTTAATGAGCGCGGCGGGTTGGTGGGCAAGTCTCCGGTGGGATCTTATACGTTGAGCAACGTAGAGATTGAACACATCACGATGACGAAGCACAAGATCATTCTTGAGGGAACGCGTTATGGACTGCATTTTTTGGGCAACCTGGGCGATGAAGACAAGAATGTGCAGATGATCAAGCTGACGCCGCCAAAGAAAAAGAAGACGCTGACGATCACGATTGATCGCGAGGTTGTGGTGAGCCGGCCGAAGGAAAAGGCCATCAAGGTGGAGCAGCCGAAGACGATTAAGAGCAAAGGCAAAAAAGACCCGTGCGCGGGTTTGAAGACTGCTGCTCCAACAACGCCGGAAGAGACGACGCCGGCTGCTGGTGAAGCTGCGAAACCAGTTGATATTACAGAAGCGCCGCCGACAGCACCAACGGATGCGCAGTCAACTCCAACGACAGATGCGACACAGACTGCTGCGCAAGATGCGACACAAGTTCCTGCTACATCGACGTCGCAGTCGACAGACTCAGCCGGGACCTCGGCAGCAACGGGTTCATTGAATACATTGAAGCCAACACCAAAAAGTCAGATGCCTTGCTACGTGCAACCACCGCCGGAGGTTGCGGCAGCTCCGCCATCTGATGTGGTTGAGCCTGAAGCTGAACCGGCAAAGCCCGCAGTTCCTGAGTTGAGTCCGGAGGAGCAGGCAAAAGCTGAGGTGTTGGCGAGTATTGCAGCGGCGAAACCAGAGGAGCGCCCAGCAGATCCGAACAGCGTAACGCATACGTATTCGCCGGTGCATGCTTCGCGCGTATTGCGCCAGGCGCTGGACAGGATATTTGCGGTTGGTTTGGATTCGCGCGAGATGGATGCGATGCCTGATATGTGGAAGCACTACTATGAATCGCAGACCAACAAGGCGTTCTATCACTTTGAGGATCCGACGATTGTGAAGTTGAGCCAGGTGGATACGAAGCCGGTATTGCTCAAGAGCATTGATCCGGATACGAATGTGTATGCGCAGGAGAATGGCATTGTGGGTATTGCACGTTATCGCGCGGTGATAGGAGCAGATGGCAAGGCTGGGGATATCGCGATCACGCTGCCGATTGGATTTGGATTGGACGAGAATGCTGCGGCTGCGATTAGAAAAGCGAACTTCAAACCGGCGATGAAAGACGGTCAGCCGGTGGCTACGGCGCTTGATCTGTATATCACGTTCCGCATCTACTCGAAGTTGACTTCGCCATCGAATGCGGCGAAGCCGGATCCGAATACGCTGCAGATTACACCGGCGGCGACACAGCGCCCGGGTCCGTATACACTGAAACGTACAGCGGACGCGACAGGCACGGTTAAGGCGGCGATGCCATCAGCGGATACGGCGACACCGACGCCGGCGAGTGCGCCGACAGATACTGCGCCATCTACAAGTGCGCCGGCCAATACGCCGGCAACTGCCTCGTCTGCGATAGCTACACCCGCAGATGCGAAGCCTGCAACGGTAGCACCTGCGGCTGGGCCTGCGATTGCGGCGCCTGAAAGTATCGCGCAGAAGCCGATTAAGCAGGGTGCGACAGGGTCGGCGATTTCTGCGCCGGAGAGCAAACCGCTGACACCGGTGAAACAGGGTACGACGGGTTCAGCGATTACAGCCCCTACAACAACGACGAAATCGGCAACACCACAGGGGACTACAGCGCCTGCAGTTGAACAGCCGACAACTATTAAGTTGGGATCGGATACGCAGACTAAGACGCCGCCGGCGACAACAGATACGACGACTCCAGCTCCCAACAACTAGACGTAAAATTGGGAAATCCTCCGTCAGCGAAGAAGCTGGCGGAGGATTTTTGTTTTGCAGGATGTTTGAAGGTGGGTATGTAAGAAGCAGTAAGACAGTTATTCGGCATTTTTCTCAAGGATATCTTCGAGTTTTTCTTTGTGCTTGGCATCGCGGCCGGTTTTGGGGGTGGTGGTGAGGACACGGGAGGGCTTGGGCTGTCCGACAACGGTGCGAGCGTTGGCTTTGACGGCTTTTTCTACAGAGAATTTTTTTGGTCTGCGTTTTTTCATTGTCATACATAGGTTAGAGGATTGTGTTGGATTCTTCGAATCTGAGGCGTGGCTCGCGGGGGTGGAGTGTCGAAGGGTCGCCGTAGCCGAGAGCACAAATAAAGTTAACACGCAGAGAGCTTCCGGCGAAAAAAGCTTCATTGACGCCTTTTGGGTCGAAGCCGGCCATGGGGTTGGTATCGAGGCCGAGCATGCGGGCGGCGATGATGAAATAAGCACCCTGGAGTGTGGAGTTGCGAAAAGCTGACTCCTCAATGAGGGGCTGGTTGCCGACGAACCACTTTTGCGCGTCGGAGTGAGGGGAGAGGCGGGGGAGGAGATCTGCGAAGTTGAGGTCCATGGCGAGAATGGCGGTTACGGGGACCTTGAGGATTTTTTCGACGTTACTCTTGGAACTGTGGGCGGCAAGTTTGGCTTTGGCTTCGGGAGTGGTGCACCAGACGATGCGCAGTGGCTGCATATTAGTGGAAGTAGGGCCCCATTTGAGCAGGTCGTAGATTGCACGGAGGGTTGATTCGGGAACGGGCTGGTCGGTGTAATGGCGGTAGGTTCTCGCCGTGCGGAAGGCTTGGTCGAGCGCGGTGTCATTGAGTGGTGCGGGCACAGAAATACCTCCTTATAGAGGATGCGAGAGAGCTGAAGCGCGGTTCAGGATTGTCATACAGACCATAAGATGCCTGATTTAACAATGGATGCCAGAGCTACAAGGGTTGCCAAAGCTCTATGCGATTGCCTTCGGGATCCCATATCCATGCGAACTTTCCGAACGGGTAGTCATCGCGCTTGGGGTCGATGCGCACGCCTGCATCGGCGAGCTGGGCGAGGAGGGCGTCCATGTCGTCGACGCGGAAGTTAATCATGGATTGCTGAGGGCCGTCGCCGAAATAATCTGTGTTTGAGGGGAAATGGTTGAAGACGGTTTGCCCTGCAGATTCAGGCCCATCGAAGACGATGGAGCCGTGATCGGCAAGAGGCAGACCGAGGTGAGTTACGTACCAGGCTTTGAGGGCCTTGGGGTCCTGCGCTTTGAGGAAGATGCCGCCAATTCCAACTGCTTTTGCCATTGTGACCTCTTTTTTTGTGTGAGTATTGGGAATGAGAGCGGCTTGCGTTTCTTTGGGCTAAAGGAAGAGTATGGAATAGAAACGTGCGGTTGTGAAGTTTTTTCCGAAATCCCACTCCGCACTTTAAAGGGAAAAATGGAAGAGAGAGAGTTTTTCAACGAAACGACGGAAGACCGGACGCATACACTGGTTTGCCCAAAGTGCGGACAGCAGGGCGAATACAAGGTGAGCTGGGTGGTGCGACGGAAGAGGGCCCAGTTGCCGCGCGGGGCCGATGAGCGGGACCGGGCACGCTTTGCGAAAGCGCAATCTTACATGGTCCGACGGGACGACAAGTTGGTCTGCGCTAATATTCGCTGCCGCAAGCCCTTCGAGATCACAGCGCTGCAATCAATTGCGTTTTTGATGGATTGATATCGGTGCTGTGAAATGTTTTTTGTGGATGAGGCTCTGGAAATTTGTACGGGAGTTGTGTTCAAATCAAGATTGTCCCCACTTCCCTGTCTGGACCCAAAAAAGCCGGGTGTTTGTGAACAAATTTATTCGGCAGTGATGCCACAAAATATTCTCAAAGATGTTCAAGGAGAAATGCATGGCCAATCAACTACTTCCCGTTGAAGAGCGCAATCTTACCCCTGACCAGGTAGAGGCACTGGACAAGCGCCGCGAACTTGGGCACACATTTCTGGTAATTGCGGGGCAATTTACCGTGATCGCGACGATTCTGCTGCTTTGGGTAGGCCAGGATTTGACGTATTCGCCGGGCTGGATGCACCCGATAGCATACTACTTCTTTTTGTCGCTGGGATTGATCGCGTTTTTTGGCGTGACGGGAGTGATTCTGCGCAAGGGCACCCCACGCATCGATTAGTTTTTGATTTTTGGATGGAAGGGCGTCGGCTTTGACCGATGCCCTTTTGTATTTCTTATTGTACGTCTGCCCCACAGGCCCTGAATGCGATAGGCTGAATTCAAACGATGACACACACTCCCCAGGTCGAAGTAGAAATTCCAAAGTTGATGGATAGTCATGGGCGGCAAATTCATGATCTGCGCGTCTCAGTGACGGACCGGTGCAATTACAAGTGCGTCTATTGCAGGTCGGGCGAATCAGGTGCGCTGTATTCGGAGTTGGAAATTGGTCAGTATTTGCGGCTGATTCGGCTCTTTATTTCGTTGGGGATTCAGAAAGTGCGGCTGACAGGCGGCGAGCCACTGCTACGACCGGGGTTGCTGGAGCTCGTGGAGGAGTTGGCGCGATTGAGGACTCCTGGGGGGGGGAAGCTCGACCTGGCGGTTACGACGAACGGTCATCTGCTACCGAAGCTCGCTGCGCCGCTCAAGGCCGCAGGGCTTGGCCGCTTGACAGTGAGCATGGATGCCGTGGACGAGATTGTCTTTGAAGAGATCACGAGGATTCCGGGAAGCTTCAAGACGGTGCTTGCAGGGATTCGCGCGGCGAAGGCTGCAGGATTCACGTCGATAAAAATTAATTGCGTCCTCATGCGCGGATTTAACGATGGGCAGATTGAAGGCTTTGCAAAATTTGCGCGCGACGAAGAAGTGGTGGTGCGCTTCATTGAATTCATGCCGCTAGAAGAGGGCCGACTGTGGAAGCCGGAGACGGTGATTCCATTGCCTGAACTGGTTGAACGCATTTCGCGCGTGATGCCGCTGTTGCCCATTGCGGCGAGAGATGTAAGTGAGACGGCGCGGCGGTACACCTTTGCCGATGGTGTGGGCGAAATTGGAATTATTGCGCCGGTGAGCCAGGCTTTTTGCGGAGCGTGCAGCCGGATTCGATTGACTTCAGATGGTAAGATTCGCACGTGCCTATTCTCACAATCGGAGTACGATCTTTACGCACGGATGCGAATGGGCGAATCCGACGAGGATCTGAGCGCGTACATTGTTGCAGCGGTGCTGGGCAAAGAGGCGCGGCATCATATTGGCGAGCCGGGATTCTTGAAACCTTCGAGATCCATGGTGCATATTGGTGGATGATTGGAATTGGGTAGTGATACCCACTCTGGCACTATTGATGAATAGATTACGCAGAGTGAATTATTGTGGGAGAATAATCAGAAGCTCGAATAAAGTAAGATTGCGCGGCTGAAGATTGATGATTAAAACGAAAGAACGATCCAGCATCCCGCTTGAAGACCTTCTGGTCTTTCACAAAGTTGCGCGTTCGCTTGGGTCGAGCATGGATCTGGACTCTATACTGCGCACTATTCTCTCTCACATGGAAGCGTACATAGAAACGGATCTTTGGACGCTGCTGATGTTAGACCGCGAGAAGAATGAAATTTACTGCGCAATTGCGAGCAACTCCGGGGCCAATTGGTCGACGCTCAGGCTGAGCCCCAGCGAAGGTGTTGCGGGGTGGGTGCTGAAAAATAGCCAGACGATAATAATTCCTGAGGCGGATGCGAGTACGGCGAACGCATCGCCAGATCTGCGCATGATCAGCAACGCACCTTCTGAATTTAAACTTCGCTCCGTGATGGCGATGCCGCTGGTGGGCCGCGATGAGTCGGTGGGCGTGATTTTGCTGATTAATCCGAGGACCGACAAGCTCAACGACGCGACGATTGCGCTACTGCATATTCTTTCGGATTACGCGGCGATTGCGATTGAGAACGCGCAGGATTTGAAGCGCATTCATCAGCTCTCTATCACGGACGACGTGAGCGGTCTCTTCAATGCGCGGCATCTTTACGCGACACTGCAAAAAGTTTTTGACGAATCAATGA
>DAHXOQ010000014.1 GCA_027364815.1 Acidobacteriaceae bacterium
GGCAACAACAAAAGCAACTGCAGATCCTTCGACTACGCTGAGGATGACACGCTGTAACAGACAATAAAGAACTATCGATAGATACACAGGTCCGCAAAATCGCGGGACCAGGGGCACCCGAATGTTTGAGTTGATTCAGGCGGGGAAGTAGGAGCCGATGGCGAGACGGCGGTAGGCGAAGATTTTTTGGATGTCGTCGCGGACTTTGAGGGTGTGGATGAGGCGGCCGATGGGGCCGAAGGGGAGTGCGTAGCGGACGCAATCGAGCATTTGCGTTCGGTTGCCGTGGGCGATGAAGCGGTGGGTGTGGTGCCAGAGTTTGTAGGGGCCGCTGAGTTCGATGTCGGTGAAGGAGTAGGGCGGGTTCCAGTGGATGATTTCAGTTTTCCAGTGGATGGGGATGCCGTGGAGTTTGATGCGGTAACGGATTTGAGTGCCTTCGACGATGTTGGGGGTGGAGATGGAGAGGATTTTGAAACCGATCCAGGGAGGCGTGATGGCTTCAAGATTTTGGGCGTTGGAGAAAAATTCAAAGACATCGTGGATGGGGCGAGGGAGCCATTGTTCCTGGCGGAGGGTATGAAAGCGCATGTTGATAACAGTTTCAATGATGGGAGTGGTGAGTGCAACGGACGGATGCGGATTGTTTTGATGGGATGAAAGATGTGCCTTTGGCAGCAGATTGTTTCGTTGATAGTTGAGTGCGGATTTGGATCACAAACGGCGTGTTAGCCAGCGCGCGCAAGTGGGCGAGAGAGTTTGCATTGCTGTTATTGCCATCCACGACAAAGTGAAATTTAATATTTTGCTGATGATCCAACGCGGGTATTTTGCCTTCACTTATTTAAGTGAGCATTTGCAGCAGTGATGAATACATACGCAATCAGGCGAGTAAGAATATAATTTAGCGAATGAAAGCCATCGCGAGCCAAGCGCAGCCGGAGCCAACGCCAATGGATGGGGCCAACCACGCAATCAACGAGGAGAGTTACGCAGAGATGCGCGCCACGGTAAAGCTCAAAAATCTTGAAGCGCGGCTTCAGCAGATAGGGAATCTGATGGTGGCGTATTCGGGGGGAGTGGACTCGGCATTTCTTGCGGCGACGGCGCAGCGAGTACTGGGAACGAGAATGCTGGCGGTGCTGGCCGATGCACCGAGCCTTGCGCGTAAAGATATGGCGGAGGCGCGGGGATTTGCAGAGGCGCAGGGAATACCGCTGCAAGTGATTGCGACAGAGGAACTGGACAAGCCGGAGTATGTGCGCAATGAGCCGGACCGTTGTTTCCATTGCAAGGCCGAGCTTTTTGGCGTGATGCAAACGCTGGCGCACGAGTTGGGATTTACAAGCATTGCGTATGGGATGAACGCAGATGACGGGCGCGATTACCGGCCAGGTCAACGCGCGGCAGAGGAGCGTGCGGTGCTGGCTCCGTTGGCCGAGGCAGGGCTGACCAAGGCGGAGGTACGCATGCTGGCTAAGAGTGCGGGCTACCCGTTGTGGGATCGTCCTGCGTCGCCGTGCCTGGCATCCCGGATTGAGTATGGGCGGGCTGTGACACGAGAGGCGCTGGAGCAGGTGGAGAAGGCAGAAGAAAGTTTGCGGCAGTTGGGATTTCGGCTGTTGCGGGTTCGACATCATGGCGAGGTGGCGCGGGTGGAGATTGGCCGCGATGAGCTGGAGCGCGCACTTTCAATGGAGATGTTTGATGCGATTGCAACGGCTGTCAGGCGGGCCGGCTTCCAGTATGTTGCGGTTGATTGCAGCGGATTCCGCTCCGGCTCACTGAATGAGATTTTGCCAGCGTCGCAGTTGAACGGTGATGCGCGATCACAAAGTGAAAGATAGAGCGGGGTAAGAATCACTGCCGATGAGAATTGGATACCTGGAATGTTTTTCTGGAATCAGCGGCGACATGCTGCTGGGCGGGCTTGTGGATGCGGGAGTTCCGTTTGCGTTACTTGAAGAGACGGCGGCGGCGCTCAATGTTGGGGCGCGGCTTGAGATGCGCAGAGTGAGCCGTGGCGGGCTGGCTGCCACCAAGGTAGACGTTCACACGCCGGATAAGGCAGAGAAGGGGCACGAACACGGCGCGCATCGCTCCTTGTCGAAAATTCTGGAGATCATTCGTTCTGCGCCGTTGCCGGAAAAAATAAAAGCGCGCAGCATGATGGCTTTTCAACTTTTGGGCGAGGCAGAGGCGAAAATTCATTCCATCCCAATTGAGAAGGTTCACTTTCACGAGATTGGCGCGGTGGATACGATCATCGATATTGTTTGCGCGGCGGCGGGTTGCGAGCAGCTTGGCGTGGAGAGATGGCTTGCTTCGCCTTTGAATGTGGGCAGCGGCACGGTTCTTTGCCAGCATGGAAGGCTGCCAGTACCGGCGCCGGCGACATTGGCGCTGCTTGGCGATGCGCCGATTTATTCAGCGGGTGAGCCGATGGAGCGCGTGACTCCGACGGGCGCGGTGTTGCTGCGGATGCTTGATGTGCGCTATGAGCCACTGCCGCCGATGCGCGTGAAGACTAGTGGTTATGGTGCTGGTGGGCGTGAGACGCCGGGAGAGCCGAACCTGCTGCGTTTGATTGTGGGCGAGAAAGCAGAGGAGAGCGGCGCAGAGAAGAGTGAAACTGTTGCGGTGATTGAGACGGTAATCGATGATTCCACGCCGCAGTTGATCAGCCATGTGAGCGAATTGCTGCTGTCGAATGGCGCGTATGATGTTTACCGTGCCAATGTGCAGATGAAGAAGGGCAGAAGCGGCGTCGCGATGACAGTGCTGTGCGCGCCTGATCTTGTGCCACGGATGCGTGATCTTCTGTTCCGCGAAACCACGACGATTGGACTCAGGTGGAGAATCGAAAACAAGGTTGCGCTGGCACGCGAGTTTGTTTCAGTTGCAACGCAGTGGGGCGCGGTGCGCATCAAGATAGCGCGCTGGCCCGACGGAAGAATTGCAAATGCCGCGCCGGAATTTGAAGACTGCCGCGCGCTTGCAACGGAGCACACGATACCGCTGAAGAAGGTGATACAGGCGGCGATGCAGGCCTTTACGCAGGGAGCTGACGGAAAGGAAACAGATTGATGGATCGTGCCGGCATTGAGGCATTGCTAGTGGCGCTGAGCGAAGGCCGCGCCAGCGTCAACGAGGCGATGGAGCGGCTGCGCAATTTGCCATTCGAGGAGCTCGGCTTTGCCAAGGTCGATCATCATCGCGCATTGCGCACGGGAGTGCCCGAGGCAATTTATGCAGCGGGTAAAACTACCGCGCAGGTGGCGGAGATTTTTCTGCGCATGGCACAAGCGGGCGGGAATGTGCTGGTGACCCGCGCATCGCGCGAAGTTTACGAGGCTGTTCATGCGGCAGAGCCACGCGCGGAGTTTCATGAAACTGCACGCGCGATTACGCTGACGCAAGCGCCGCAAATTCCCGGCAAAGGAATGATTGCCGTAGTTTGCGCAGGCACCAGCGATTTGCCGGTAGCAGAGGAAGCAGCGGTGACTGCGCGGCTGATGGGCAACACGGTGAAGCTGATAGCCGATGTTGGTGTGGCCGGGATTCACCGTCTGCTGGCGTGCAAAGACGCGCTGCAAACTGCGCGTGTGCTGATTGTATGCGCAGGAATGGAAGGCGCACTGCCTACCGTGGTTGGCGGATTGGTGAATGCGCCGGTGCTGGCTGTGCCGACGAGTGTGGGTTATGGAGCATCATTTGGCGGGGTGGCGGCGTTGCTGGGGATGCTGAACACCTGCGCGCCAAATGTTTCCGTCGTCAATATTGACAATGGATTTGGGGCTGCGTGCATTGCTTCGCTGATTAATCATATGTAACTGGGATTTTCGGCATCATGGCCGGATTCAACAAAGTTCCGCACGGAATCTTCTGAAACACAAGCCCGTGATGCTTATCACTGCCTCCGCGACACCTGTGCGCCAATGATTCTCCTGTACGGGAAACGCCAGCGCGCGACGTGCGGAGGAGACTCTTGTCCCATTCCCGATTACCGCTTTTGCGCAGAATCTCGCAGATATTTTTTCTGCTGCTTTTTCTCGGACTGCTGATCTTCACTTCGCTGCGTCCAACACCGGGCGCAACCGGCGATATTCATTTGCGCGCGCCGGTTCGACTTTTTTTTGAGATTGACCCGCTGGTCGCTCTGACCAATGCACTGGCGGGGCACGCACTTTACCGCGGCTTGATCTGGAGCTTGCTGATTCTCTTGCCCACACTTTTTCTGGGCCGGTTTTTTTGCGGGTGGATTTGCCCGATGGGCACGTTGCAACACTGGGTTGGCAATATGCCATCGGAATCCAAACGCGGCAAGCAGCGCATCGATTCAAACCGTTACAAGCGCTGGCAGACGGGCAAATATGTTTTGCTGATTGGGGGATTGGTTGCCGCATTTTTCGGATCGGCGGCGATTGGCTGGTTTGATCCATTCAGTTTGCTGGTGCGTTCCGTGGGTCTCTCGTTGCTGCCCGCATTCAATTTTGCCGTGCGCGCGGTTTTGTATCCGCTGGAGCACAGCCATATTTCATTCATCAAAGCTGCGGGCGAATCCCTTCATGCCGGATTGCAATACACCGTGCTTGATTTTCGTCAGCAGCATTTTGCGCAGGGCGTGATTTTAGGGGTTCTGTTCATTGGAATATTGCTGGCGAGTTTGCGCGTCACGCGGTTCTGGTGCCGGGGACTCTGCCCACTTGGGGCGTTGCTGGGCGCGGCTTCGCGCTGGTCCATCCTGGGGCTGCACAAGGATCCCTCGGCCTGCGACAAATGCAACCGTTGCCTGCTCAACTGCCAGGGCGGCGACGATCCAATCGGCGGCGTGCCGTGGCGCAAGGCCGAGTGCCTGATGTGCATGAACTGCGTGGGAAGCTGCCCGCATGGCAGCCTGGAGTTCCGCTTCTTCCGCAAAGAGCCAGAGGTGGCGACGCCGGACATTGGGCGGCGCAAAGCGGTTACCGGATTGCTGGCCGGTGCGGCGATGGTTCCGCTTTTCCGCGCCAACACGGGGATGGGGAAAAGCCGCAATGAAAAATTGCTGCGACCGCCCGGCTCGCTTGATGAAAACGATTTTCTCTCTCGCTGCATCCGCTGCGGCGAGTGCATGAAGGTCTGCCCCAACACCGCGCTCCATCCGACGCTGGAGCAGGCCGGGCTTGAAGGGCTGTGGACGCCGACGCTGGTGCCGCGCATTGGATACTGCGAACCGAGTTGCGTGCTGTGCTCTGAAGTTTGCCCGACGGGCGCGATCTGGCAGATTACTCCTCAGGAAAAAGGCTGGGTGGTTGGGGTGGGCAAGCAGCAGAGCCAGCCGATCCGCCTGGGAACTGCGTTTTATGATCGCAGCCGGTGCCTGCCGTGGGCGATGGCAACGGATTGCATTGTCTGCGAGGAGTGGTGCCCGGTTTCTCCCAAGGCGATTTATGTGGAAGAGGCGCAGGTGATTGATTCAGCGGGCAACACTAAAACGCTGAAACAGCCGCGCGTTGATCCCAGCCGCTGTGTTGGATGCGGTGCGTGCGAGTATGCGTGCCCGCTTCAGGAGCATCCGGCAGTCTATGTCACCAGCATCGGCGAAAGCCGTTCGCCGGGAAGCCAGATTTTGCTGAATCGTAAATCGTAAATGAGGCAGTGAAAGGAAACCGCACAGTGAAGTTCAACACAAAATTGATGCTTGTAGTGATTGCGACAGCCATTGTAATTGCGACATTGGGATCGGGTTGCAAGAAAGCCCCCGTGAATGCATTTCCGGCGTCGGGCGCTGTTGCCGGATGGGAAAAGAGCAGCGAGACGCGCACCTTTGCGGCCAAGGATTTGTGGCAGTACATAGATGGCGGCGCTGAAGAGTACATTGCAGCCGGAGTGGTTAGTACATCGACATCGGATTACAAGTACCAGGGCAAGCTGGAGGCGACGGTCGACGTTTACACGATGGGCGAGCACGCGGGGGCGCGCAAAATTTTTGAAAGCGGGGAGACGAAAGAAGAGAAGACGGTGCAAGTGGGCGACGCGGGGCGCGCGTTGGCGCAGAGTGTCTTGTTCCGCAAAGGGCCATATTTGGTTCGCATTGTTGCTTATGAGTCCACGCCGGATTCCGGGCAGGCATTGCTTGCATTGGCGCATGGAGTGGAAGCGAAACTTTGAATTGACCGGGAGCTAGCCCGGGCGAAGCAAAAGTTGGAAAAACAAGGACTGTGAGGAATGTGATGAGTAACCGCCGCGAATTTCTGAAGGAAGCCGCAACAGGAGCGCTGCTTCTTGGCGCGCAGAGCAAGCTTGGCATGGCCGCGATGATGGATCAGAACGGGCAACCAGCCAAGTCAAAAGTTGTAGTTGCCCGCGATCAAAACCTGCACAATCAAGGCGGGCAACTGGAAGAAAAACGAGTCATCGAATTGCTGGACCGCGCAATCGCTTCATACACGGGCCACGAAAAACAGATTGATGCCTGGAAGCATATTGTGCCGCAGGATAAGGTGATTGGCCTGAAGGTGAACGGGCTTGGGGGCAAAGGAATTTCAACCCATGCAGCGCTGGTGATGGCCATCTGCGAACGATTGCAGCAGGCGGGCGTGAAGGCGGGCAACATCGTGATCTGGGATCGCAATGCGAAAGATATTCAGGCATGCGGGCTCACTATTTCAACGGATCCGAATCGCGTACGTTGTTATGGCTCCGATGTGGCTGGATACGAGGAGGAAAAGGCGGAGTGGGGCATGGCGCGCATCAAACTCTCAAAGATTTTGACACGCGAATGCGCCATGGTCATCGGCTTGCCGATCCCCAAAGACCACAGTCTTTCCGGTGTCACCTTTGCGATGAAGAATATGTACGGCGTGATTGATCGCCCGCAGGATTTGCATGGCGGGGGCTGCAATCCCGGCGTGGCAGATCTTAACTGCATACCCGCAATACGCGAGAAGGTGCGCTTCACAATTGGAGACGCCATGAGTTCGGTCTATCAAGGCGGGCCGGGATTTGAACCGCAGCATCTGTGGCAGCCGAATGCGCTCATTGTGGGTGAGGATCGCGTGGCCGTAGACCATACAGCGTGGCAGATGCTTGAGCGCAAGCGCGCGGAAGTTGGTTTACCGACGCTCGAAGCCGCTGGCCGTCCGCCGCGTTATATTGCAACGGCAGCCGACAAGGCGCATCAACTTGGCGTCAATGATCCGCAACACATTCACTTGCTCGAAGTTTAGCGAGTTGCAGAAGCAAGGAGAACAACTATGGACCGGGAAGCCGAGCGAGGCATTGAGCAGCAAAAATTGGAGCAGCTAAAATCAACTGCGCCGGAGCAAAAGATGACGCGCCGCGATGCGATGCTTCAGCTTTTGCGATTGGGTGGAGTGGCCGCAAGTGCGGGTGCTGCGGCATTCTGGCTCAACGAGCACAGCGTTCGTCCGGTTCCGACAGTTCCTGAGCAGGCGCGCCGGGATCATCGCAGTGCGAGCGATCCACAACTGCCGCATCTGACGGTGGTGCAAGGCGGAGAGCCTCGGGCGTTGGTGCAGCGCGCGCTTGAAGATCTCGGCGGCATCCGTCGATTTGTGAGCGCCAACGATGTGGTGGTAATCAAACCCAACATCGCATGGGACCGCACGCCGGAGCAGGCGGCCAACACCAATCCTGAAGTAGTTGCCGAGGTTGTGCGGCAGTGCCGGCAGGCGGGAGCGAAGCGCGTCCTCGTCACCGACGTCAGCTGCAATGAGCCGCGCCGGTGTTTTCATCGCTCCGGAATTCAGGCGGCGGCATTGGCGGAGGGGGCAGAAGTGATTCTTCCTGATCCTGAACTTTTTCGCGAGGTGGATCTGGGAGGCGTGGTGCTCAAGAGCTGGCCCGTCTTTACACCCTTTCTTGAGGCCGACAAAATCTTCAACCTGCCTATCGCCAAACATCACGAGCTCACCGGCGTGACGCTGGGGATGAAGAATTGGTATGGGATTCTTGGCGGCCAGCGCAACCGGCTTCACCAGCAGATTCACCAGAGCCTTGCAGACCTTGCCAGCTTCATGTTGCCGACGGTTACGCTTCTTGATGGATATCGGATACTGATTCGCAACGGCCCGACGGGCGGCAACCTTGAAGACGTTGTGCTGAAAAAGACCATGGTTGCCGGAACAGATCCTGTCGCGATCGATGCCTGGGTGGCCAAAGCGTGGTGGAACCTTGACGCGGAACACTTGCCTTATCTGCAAATGGCGGCAGCGCGCGGCCTGGGCACAGTTGACTTTGAAAAGTTACACGTGAAGTTCAGCCAGTTATAGATTGAAGCTGAGTGCAGTTTGAAGCGCTAATCGAGGAGAAATGCATTTACGACCCAATGCAGGAAATTCCTGCGCAGCTGAGTTTAAACATGGGTAGTTGCATATCATTTTATGATGGTGCGCAGAAGGGGACTTGAACCCCCACGATCTTGCGTCCTGCAAATTTGAAATTCGCAATCAGCGAGATTGCAGGGAGTAGTCAGGTTGCAGCAAGCGGAAGAAGATTCACTCTACAGATATGGGAAGCCGCCGGAGTCGTGGGCCACATAGTCCGTTCTCTAATTAGCGCTCGCCATATGCGCCTTGAGCAGTTCCCGATCATGCAGCACTTCCTGATTGCCGGGATCGATTTGAAGGGCCTTCTGGAGAACCGCGTCGGCCTCTGTCATATGCGATTGGCGGGCGAGCAATTCGCTGAGATCGATGTAAGGCTTGATGAGTTTAGGCGCGCTTTCAATGGCCAGATTGAAGTAGTGCTCGGCGTCGGGGAGTTTGCCTTCGAGGCGATAGAGCAAACCTAAATTGTCCATCGCGTTGGCATCGCGCGGCTCGATGGCGAGGGCGGCCTTGAACTCCTGCTCGGCTTTGTCGGCCTCTTCGACGCTCACCTGTTTGCGGCCGACAGCCAGCGCTTTGCCTAAATTGACGTGGGCCTCGGCGTAATCCGGTTTGAGTTCGATGGCTTTGGAAAATTGCGTCGCTGCTTCGTCAACTTGTCCCTGCATGGCCAGCGCGATGCCGAGATTGTTGTGCGCCTCGGCAATTTTTGGATCCAGTTCGATGGTCTTGGAATACTCATCGACGGCCTCGCTCAAGTGGCCAGACTGGGCCAGCGCATCCGCATAATTTCTGTGCAATTCGGCTAACTCGGGATAGACCTCGAGCGCCACTTTAAAGTGATAGAGCGCCTCCTCGGTGTGTCCTGTCCTCATCAGAGCGAGCGCCAGGTTGCGATGTCCGCGGACGTAAGCCGGGTTGAGTTTTAACGCTACTTCGTACTCTTTGGCAGCATCGTCGGGCTTGCCGATTCTATCCAGAACAATGCCTAAATTATTGTGAGCGAGCGCGTCGTCCGGATATCGGACGAGCAGCGCTTGCCAGGCCTCGACGGCTTTATCCAATTGCCCATTGGCCGCAAATTCGCTGGCGCGGTCGTAATCCTTGTACATTTCTACGGCGGGCGTGGCGATATGCTGCATCTGGTCGGGTGCAATGTTGACGAACTCAGGAATGTTCACGGCGCGGTTTGATGCCGTGGCGTTGTCAATGAGAATTGCGGGACTGTCATTGCCCTGCTCGTCGATGTGGGTGAGAAACATTTTGGTGTAGGGGCCGCGGCTCTTCGACGAAAAAACCAGCCAGCGACCATTGGGCGACCAGCTATGCCAGGAGTTCATGGGAGTCATGTTGGCGTTGAGCAGGCGCGCCTTGCCGCCCTGCGCAGGGATGATGTAGAGCTTGCTGTCCGGGCGCATGAGTTCGCCGTTGCGGGCCTGGACAAAGACAATCCAGCGACCGTCGGGCGAGACCTTGGGGAAGGAGTTGCTCATGCCGTTGTTGGATGCGCCGAGGATGGGTTCTGCCTTGCCCCCGCGTCCCTCGTTGAAGGGAACCCGGTAAAGATCGTACTGCATTTGCAGTTCATTGGGGTCGTTGGCATAGGTTGCCTGCTTGGCTCCCGCAGGGTAGGGATCTTTGGCCTTGGCGCGGGAAAAGACGATGTATTTTTCATCGGGACTCCATACGCCGTTGGTTTGCACGTAGTCGGGATCGTCGGCGCCGGGCAGCGGATGGCGCTCGCTGGTGGCGCGGTCAAGCCATGCAATGATTCCGCGAGCCGGATAGAAGACTTGCAGAAAATGGTAATCCTTGAAGTTGGCAACGTAAGCATTGTTCACGGTGGGCCGGTCGGGGCGCGTCACCATGGTGAGCACATATTTTCCGGTGGGCGAAACCTGTGACATGAAAGCCACGCGATTGAATTTGTAGTGCTTCTCCTCGCTCGGATCCCAGTTGACCATATCCTTGGTGTCGATCGACATCTGCTGCTTGATGGGAACCAGCGCGTAGAGCCCCTTGTCGTTCTGCGGGCCGTCCATGTCCATGCCCATGGTCTTGCCGTCGAGCGAGAAGGAGTGGCAATTGGCGCAGGTGTGAATTTTTTCAATGACCACGCGGCTATCCAGCCGGCTGATATCGCGCAGCCGCCATTTGATGAGCGGAATGGCAGCCGGGGCCAGCGGCTTGATGACGCCGTGCTCGCTCTCGGATGGCATCAGCGGCACGTCGCGGTAGAAGATCGGCGCGCCCACAGGATCCTGCGAGGTTTGAATCACTGTTTTTCCCGTGGAAAGAAGCGCCGCGGAATCGGCCTGGCGGAAACCCGTGATGACGACGGTGGCAGGAGCGGTGACGGCGTGCTTCTTGCTCTGCTCCCACGCGGCAGTATCGGGACGCCAGGAGTGAGACGCTTCCAGCTCCGGAGGCAACTTGGGCAGTTCGTTCACAGGCGCAACGCAACTCGGGTCGATCTCACCGAGATCCATTTTTTCGCCGGTGGATTCAAAATGCAGGGGAGCGGAACCATCGGCAAAGCTGACATCAATGCTCCAGCGGTCAGCCGATGCCGCGGGGTCATGCCACAGAAATGTTGGCGGCGTAATCTCCGGCGGAAAGATGGAGCCGGTGCGCGGGTAGTCGACCGTGACCTCCGCCGCAGCTTCTTTGTTTGCATGAACCGCTGGAATGACCATGCGCGGGCTGGGCACAAGTAACAGCACAGCTGTGAGAGCACAGCTTGCAAAGGCCAGCAACGCGGCGGCAATTCGGTTCATTCAAACTCCTTGAAACGAACGACTAGCAACGAACGTCCGGCACAGAAACGGGGAACTGTGCCTGACAGGGTGAGCGCAGGGCTTCGGTAACGATTTTAGCCGGGGCCGGCGGTTGTAGTCGAGACTCGCGGTTGTAGTCGGGGCTGGCGGTTGTAGTCCAGACTAGCCATGTGGTGCAAGGGGCCAGTGGCCAGGGGCAGCAGGATGTCTTCTTGGCTTCATGCCCAGTTCGTGTCAGACCTTGAGCATCCGACTACATATATTCATGATTCATCGTTTAAATGAACAGTGATGCGCATCACTCACGCGGATGAACGTTTTGATCAGAGGAGTGGTTCGACGGTTGGCGCCGCCATCATGAGAGAGCTAAGTGTGGATTCGCCCACCGGGTTCTCACCGCTCACTGACTCTGCGGGCGAGTATCATAGACGTGTAGCACCGCTCAATAAAACCCCACGGGAAATAACGCACTTTTTCCCTCTAAAAGAATTGGGCAAGGTTGAAAAAGAATTGGGCAAGATTGAAAAAGAATTGAACAAGTACTGATCAAAAAGGAAGCCGCCTCCGCGTGAAAACAGATTTGACAGTGAATTTGGCCGGGATTGAACTGGCCAACCCCATCATCGCAGCCAGCGGAACCTTCGGGTATGGAATCGAGTTTGAAGAGATTGTCGCGCTCGAAACCATCGGCGGATTTGTCACCAAGGGAATTTCCCTCAACCCCCTGATGGGCCACCCGCCCACGCGCATTGTGCAGACCGCGGCGGGGATGCTCAACGCAATCGGCCTGCAGAATATCGGCGTGGACACCTTCATTGAAACCAAGCTCTTCGAGCTGCGCCGCTATCCAAAAGCAAAAATCTTTGTGAACGTCTTCGGGTACACGGTCGCCGATTACCTGGCCGTGATTGAGCGGCTCAACGCCGCCGAAAATATTTGCGCGTATGAGCTCAACGTCAGTTGCCCCAATGTTCATGCGGGCGGAATGGCTTTTGGCTCCGATCCCGGATCGCTTGAGTACCTGGTCGCAAGAGCCCGCGCCGTAACCACGCGGCCGTTGATAGTCAAGCTCTCGCCCAACGTCACTTCAATCGCGCACATGGCGCGCATCTCGGCTGAAGCCGGCGCCGATGCGGTGAGCCTGGTCAATACTTTTTTGGGGATGGCGATTGATGCCGAGACGCGCACGCCGAGGCTGAGCAATGTCACTGGTGGACTCTCCGGGCCGGCGATCAAACCCCTCGCGCTGAGAATGGTTTATGAAGCCGCGCGTTCAATCAAGATTCCCGTCATCGGAATGGGCGGCATCACAACCGCTGAAGACATTGTGGAGTTCATGCTTGCCGGAGCCACAGCCGTGCAAGTGGGCACGGCCAGTTACGCCGACCCCTGCGCGACTGAAAGCCTTGTCAAATCACTCGCCGGCTGGTGCAAGAGCCACCAGATTGAGCGTGTCGCCAGCCTCACCGGCGCTCTTCAGGTTAAGCAAGCCGGCGAATAGCGCACAGCAATTAGGCGAATGCTGCGTCTAACTCTTGGTACAAATTGGCAGGAGGAATCCGATAAGCTACTCCCCGGTCAAATTTCCTCATTGACGCAAGCCGCCTGCTGGAAGACACTGAACTCGAAGACTACGTATCAACCCGGCATCTTCACCCGCCGGGCGCCTTTCGATCTCCCGCTGTTGCTTTTGGCCTGCATCAATGGGCCGCGCATCACCGCTCCACCCAAGGAGGCAGGATGAACGCAGCACTCGAATACATCGAAGAGTGGATTCCTGAACGCATGTCACCCGGCACAATCTTTGTGCTTGAATCGCAATCCAACATCGGCTCCGCGCAAAATCCGTACGTCGCAGTCATGAGCTGCCCGCGCTGCGGAACGATGGGATTGATTACGCGCCGGCAGCTTGTGGGCTCTGAAAGCATGATCTGCGGCGGCGACGTCTGCTCCGCCGAATATCAGTTGGATGGCGAGACCATTCACTATAGACCCGTCCAATAACCGCTCACTTCCCGCTCCTCTCACCGCATGCAAATTGCGGCGCGTCGCTGTGCATCTGTGCTTTCATCCATTAACATTGAATGTGTCGGATCTTCCTGAGTCGCGCGCGAATCAGGCATGCCCGGATGGCGAAATCGGCAGACGCAGCGGACTTAAAATCCGCAGGGAGCAATCCCATGGGGGTTCAAGTCCCCCTCCGGGCACCAGAAAATCAATGTACATTCAGTTGCTACTTTCTGATCCGCGCCGGCGTGGTCCATTACTGAGTGCATCCAACCCCCGATGATTCCACCACCGGTAATTTCAAAGGATTCTGCGATTGGAGCCCAAGATTTAAATTCTTCCAGAGTGCAAGAACCTTCTCCAAGGCCTCGCACTTCTCATTCACCGCCTGAATCTGCGGGGCCGTCGGCCTTTGGTCCGCTGCTTCCACGCTGTTCAGCAAGCGAGTGAGGTCGCGATTGAGAGGGCCGAGACCCGGAGCAGTCTTTGTGCCATTTTGAATTGCTCCCACTTGCTTCTCGATCCCGGCAGTGCTCTCCGGTTGCGCCTTCTTCTGTTGCTCAATGGCCGCATTGAGAATCTTGATTTGTTGAAATACGTCATAGGAGGCGGCAACGCCTTTGAGAAGGCGGCGAGCCAGCGCCAGTTGCGCTTCAAGGTCAGCTTGTGTCGCATGCACCCGAGGATCCAGCTTGACGACAAGCGGCTCTTTTACCGTGTTGCCGCCGACGGTCAACTCCACCGTATAAGTTCCCGGTACAACGAGCGGCCCCTGCGGCTGCTGCCTTGGCGTCTCATATGGAATCGCGTGGTCGGCCAGTGTGTATTCGGTGTACTCCAGAATGGGGCCGAAATACGAGGCCGGGAGAGTGCGGGGGGATTCATACCGCAGATCCCAGACGAAGCGGTGCAGGCCGCCGGTTTTGTCAACCACACCAGGTTTGGCAAACCAGTACTCGGGCACGTTTGGCAGCGGCAGATTCGGCTCTGTCGAGAGGCCCGTGAACTTCCGCACGACCTCCGCATTCGCATCGCGAATGGTGATGGTCACATCATCATCCGGCGTCGATTTCAAATAGTAATCCAATAGAACCCCATCCGGCGGATTCTTCGCCGTGGGTGTTTCAATCGGCAAAGGCGTGTCCTGATAGGTATCCCAGCGAACCCGCAGCGCGGTTGCGGGCTTGAAGAGATATGCCTGCGCTTTGAGCACTTCCGGAGTGAGTTGCCGTACCGGCGAGAGATCATCCAGGATCCAAAGTCCTCGCCCGTATGTAGACAGCACCAGGTCGTCCGCATGAATCTCCATGTCCGTTACCGGGGTTGCGGGCAGATTCAGCGTGAACGGATGCCAATGATCACCGTCATCGTAGGAGAGATAGACCGTCGAAGACGTTCCCGCAAACAACAAACCCTTGCGAACTGTATCTTCGCGAACGACGAGAACGCCTTCATCATTAGGCAATCCGTTCACGATCGGCTGCCAGGTGGCGCCGTAATCATGCGTGCGAAGAATCTGGGGCGCAACCGTCTCGCGGCTCGTGCCAATCGTCAGATACGCACTCGCTGCATCGTGATGCGAAGGCTCCACATACAAAATCAGCGACGGCGCAACCAAGCCGGGAGGCGTCACCTTCTGCCAGTGCAATCCGCCATCGCGAGTCAATTGCAGCAGCCGATTGCTGGTTCCTGCCCACATCACCTTTGCGTCCACTGTCGACGCGGCTAACGCTTCGATTGCCGGCGGTCGAGGCTTGTCCGGATTTTTCTCCGATTCATCGACGCCATTCCATTCCGTAAGATCAGGGCTCACCTGCTGCCAGGTTTTTCCTTCGTCCACAGTCTTCAGAAGATACTGCGTGCCCATGTAGAGAGTCTTTGGATCGTGCGGCGAAAAGAACAGTGGCGGCATCTGGGCCACTCTATACTTGTCACCCTTTTCGAAGACGGTCGCCGTTTGCCCTGTCTTGCTGTCGTAGCGGACCACTGTCCCATACCATCCGCCGGAGTACACCCAGTCCGGATGCAGCGGATCGGGCGCGATATAACAAAATTCAAAGCCTCCAATTGAAGTTACATCCGCAGGTGTAATTTGCCCCTTGTCGCTGCGGCTCGGCACTGACTGAGTACCGCTATCCTGCTGGGCCGCATACGTCCGATACGGAAAGGCATAGTCAGTTGTCACATGGTAGAACTGCCCCGTTGGCTGATTGAACCATGAACTCCACGTCTGGCCTCCATCCACGCTCAACACCGCTCCCTGGTCTACGCCGAGCAGCATGCGCTTCGCATTGTTCGGGTCAATCCATAGCACGTGAAAATCATCGCCCGACGGCGCTCCAACGTAAGCCTCAAAGGTGTGGCCGCCATCGCGCGAACGATACAACGAAGTCTGCGCCACATACAGAACATCCGGATCTTTGGTATCGACGAAGATGCGGCTGAAGTACTCATTGCCAACGATACGCGGATCCTTTGTCGATTGCGTCCACGTCTCGCCGGCATCGTTGGAGCGATAAAAACCCTGGTTCATCACTGCGTACAATTGCTGCCCCTGAGTTCCCGGAGCCACTGCAATTCCCAATCGCCCGCGAGCATGATCGGGCAGTCCTTTCGCCGCCAGTAGACTCCAAGTCGTACCCTCATCAATCGACTTGTAGATGAGCGAGTTCGCATCTTTCCCCTTGGCCTCAGGCGTATCAGGGCTCGATGCCGGAACATACATAGACGCATACAGCACTTTGGGATTGCCGGGATCAACCTCCAGATCGAAGACGCCAGCGCTGGCGTCGTTCGTCAAAGTCTGCGTCCCGCGTTTGCCTCCGTCGGTCGATTTGAAAACTCCCCGTGGAGTTGAAAATGTCTTGACCGGAAGAGGCCGTGAAAAGACATACACGCCGATCGAGTTCGCCCCTGCAATCAGGATATTCGGGTCCTGTGGATCGACAATGACCGCTTGAATGAAGCGGGTCTGATCCAGTCCAATGTGGGTCCATGTTTCTCCCTCATCGGTGGACTTATAAACACCATTTCCGGGAGTCTGCTCGCCAGTCCCGGCAAAGATCGTCTTCGAATTTGAAGGAGCCACGGCCAGCGCGCCAATCGATGCGACACGTTCCTTATCGAAGACCGGCTTCCACACATGGCCGGCATCGGTTGTCTTCCAGATGCCACCGCCCGGTGTGCCGAAGTAGTAGACGCTCTGGTTATCGGCGACACCCGCGACCGCACTGACCCGGCCGCCGCGAAACGAGCCGATTAAACGCCAATGCAATGCGTCAAGAGCACTTGTGTCCATATTCTGCGCAATAGAAGTCAACCCGCCAAGCAGAACGGTTAGAACGAGCAGTGATAAACGCTTCAAGATTTCTCCTCTATCAAATGGCGGCGAGCTGTTTAGACCCATATTGCAGGAGTCAGGCAACTCGTTCGCGACAAATTTTCATCTGGGCCACTGGAGAAAGTATCTCGCAAAAAAGAGATTGCGCGAATCTAATTTTGCGTTCTTGATTGTAAATCGGCGGGCGGCCTACCCTTAGCTCTCACAGGAATGTTCCACTCTTGTTATCCAGGCCACGGAACGAGAGCGCAAGCACTTTACAAGTTTCGCATGGATACTTGCAAAGGTGATTGCGCTCTGGTTCACATCGTTCTTAAAGGCCAGGAGGTGGCGGCACTGCATGGAGAGCTCGCTGGTAGCCCTCTCTGAATCCATGCCGGTAATCCGCCCATGCCGGCACTGGAACGGGAGGAGTGCGGAACTTGGGATGCTTCGCTGCACCCGGTGGCCGTCCGTTGCGCATGTCTGCCTGAGCAGCCAGGAATCCATCGTGAAAACCCTGCTGCGCAATCTGCGCATATGCCGGAGGCGGCGGAGGCGGTGGTGGATAGTATGCGACCGGCTGCGGATGCGAGCAACCAGCCAGAATGACCGGTATCAGCAGTACTGATAACGTCAAATATTTTTTCATCACAAGTATTTCCTCTTTCTTTGGAAGATTCGCAGCCTCTGCGGCCTGCGCAAGTTTGCGTTTCATCTGGTCTCATTGGGATTTGGTCAAACAGGGATTCACATGTGCGGGCGGATGGCACCCAGCCATTTTACGCACACCAACTCTGACCCCATTCTCAAAAAAGAGTTGCTCGATGGAAATTATTTTGGAGGCGCAAGCGACTCAGCGGGTGAGTGGCCCATCCCTTGAATCGTACTTTGATATAAGGGTGGGATTCAGGAATCTAACCTTACCTGTTTTTGTTCTGCTTCTCTTCTAGTAATTGGAAGGGTCACTCACCAACAAATTGTTGACGATCAAACTTGATTCTCATGGACAAAACTGATTCTCAACCGGGTCCGTGTCGCTTTGGCAAAACGTTCCAGCGTCCGTGTTGAGGGCAGCACTTTTCCGCTTTCAAGCCGCGCCACCACGGCCTGAGTCGTACCCATCGCCTCGGCTACCTCTGATTGCGTCATTTCGGCGTCAGCCCTGGCTTTGATCAGCGCCGAGGCCAGAGCAAATTCCTTGTCCAGAGCATCATAGGCAGCCTTATATCTGGCGTCCTTCTTCCACTCTGCGAATGAAACTTCAACGGGGATAAATTTGGTCTTCATAAAAGCTCCTTCGCCTTTTTCAGCGATTGAAGAATATCTTTGCGCGGCGTCTTCTGCGTCTTTTTTGTAAAAACGTGAACAATGATGATTCGTTTGCCGGAAGCTGTGATGTACACAGCTCTTGCAATCCCGCTCTTGCCTTTCAAGCGCATTTCCCAGAGCGGACCTTCAAGATGCTTCAAATAAGGTTCGCGGACACGTTCGAGTCCATGCTCTTGAATCAGCTCTACGATGCGTTGGAAGTTGGCGCGAAGATCAATAGGCAACGAGTCCAGCGCCTCTTTTGTCTCCGCGTCTACGAAGCAAATGAGCCATGGCATCTATTGATTATACCTTTTTTGCAATAAGTTACAAATTCTATCTCTCACCCGCCCACTTTTTGCTTGCCGGGGTGACTTGTGCCTGTTCCCTGAACCCTGGATTTTTTCAAGATGGCTAACTGTATAGTAAACATCACCCATTTTTCGCACAAAAACCGGTATATCTGCGTCGAATTTTTCCTTAAAAATGTTTACATCTACGTCGACACGACAAAGCCAACAAACAAAAAATCCTCCGATATAGCCGGAGGATTTTTGTGTTGAGGTGAAGTTGATTCGGTGCATTTGCGCCAACGGCGCGTCTGCTGCATGCAATGCGTTAGGCGCGGACGGGCTCGGCGGCGTTGACTTTGACCGGGGTGAGCCAGCCGAAGCGGTCGGGGCGGAGGCCATTCGCGATGCCGAAGAATTCGTCGGCGATTTGCTTGGTGAGAGGGCCGGTGTTGCCATCGCCGATGAGAATCTTGTCGATCGAACGGATCGGCGAGACCTCGGCCGCGGTGCCGGTGAAGAAGACTTCGTCGGCAATGTACAGCAGTTCGCGCGGAATCGGCTGCTCAATGACGGCCAATCCGAGATGGCGCGCGATGGTAAGCACGCTGTCGCGGGTGATGCCGGAGAGAGCCGAGTTGCCGAGCTGTGGTGTGTAGAGAACACCATTGCGAACGAGGAAGATATTCTCGCCCGAGCCTTCGCTGACCAGGCCGCTGACATCAAGCGCGATGCCTTCAGCGTAGCCGTTGGCGTCCGCTTCCATGCGGATGAGCTGAGAGTTCATGTAATTTGCGCCGGCCTTGGCGAGCGCGGGCATGGTGTTTGGCGCGAGGCGGTTCCAACTGGAGATGCAGACATCAGCGCCGCCCGATCCGGCAACGTATTTGCCCCAGGGGAAGTTGGCGATGTAGGTTTCGATGGGAGAACCTTTGGGGTTGACGCCGATTTCGCCATAGCCACGGATGACGATGGGACGAATGTAGCAGGGCGCGATTCCGTTGGACTCGATGACGTCGACAACGCCGGCGCAAAGCTCGTCGAGGGTAAAGGGAATCTGCATGCGGTAGATTTTTGCTGAATCGAGCAGGCGCTGCATGTGCTCCGGAAGGCGGAAGACAGCTGCGCCGGTAGGCTGGCCATAGCAACGGATGCCCTCAAAGACGCTGGAGCCGTAGTGGACGACGTGGCTCATGATGTGGATGTTGGCTTGTTCCCACGGGATGAGCGTCCCATTGTGCCAGATTTTTTCGGTAGGTTGGATGGGCATTTTAAAAAAGCTCCTTGAGGTAAAACAAACGACACTTTAGGGTAACGCGAGCGGGGGGAGGCTGTCACATGCACAAGGTAATGATGGATCAGGGAACAGCGGTGATGTGTCTGGCGTCCAGCGTTTAGAATCCCTCTCATCAATAGGTTTTCAAAGGGTATGGCTTCAGCTACTGCATTTTTCTGGAAGGTCTGCGCTTGATCCTGTAAGCTGGTTCGATAATTGGAGGTCTGTTGTGAACAAAACATTGTGGACGTTTCAGATTCTGCTCGCGCTGTTATTTTTGTTTGCAGGTGGAGCCAAATTCTTTATGCCGATTGATCAAATGACCAAGGGCCTGCCGGCAATGCTTGCCAACGCCTCTTTCGTACACTTTATTGGCGTGTGCGAGGTGTTGGGTGCGCTCGGCCTTGTTCTTCCCGGTTTGTTGAAAATCAAACCCGGGCTGACGGTCCTGGCAGCCTGTGGATTGGTGATCATCATGATCGGTGCGATCGTGCTTTCGGCGCCTCAAGGCATTGGCATGGTAGTTTTTCCGCTGGTGATTTGTTTGCTCTCGGCCTTCGTTGCTTACGGCCGCTGGCGACTCAGGCCGCTCTAGAGAAAATGAACTGAATCCGCGCGAGCTAACCATACGCCTCGGGCGTCACTTTGTTTGAACAAGCTATGCTTGAACTCATCCCATGAGCACGCCGCCCAAAAAAGCTGCAACTCGCCGCCTCTTGCCTGGCCTTTCCGTGAAAGATGGCTACACGGTGCATCCCTTTGATCTGAAGTATGGAGTGCGCACAAGCGGGTTGATTGCCGGGCGGCATTTGGGCGTGGGCCATGCGCACGACAAACACAATACGGCTTACTACGGTGTGGCGCCTTCAGTGTTGAAGGGGCTTGTCAAGGTGTGGCGCGAAAGCGGGCCGCTGGGAAGCGTCGAGGAAACCACCTTCGTTGATATCGGGGCCGGCATGGGACGCGCAGTCTTGCTGGCGGCGGAAATGCCATTTAAAGAAGTGATTGGCGTGGAGTTGCACAAGACCCTGGCGAAGATAGCAGAGAAAAACCTGGCCCGCTGGAGAGAGTTGGGCCGCGCCAGAACATCGATGAGGGTGGTCAATATTGATGTGCTGGAGTTCGAGTGGCCATCGGGCCCCTGCGTCGCCTTCCTCTTCAATCCCTTTGGAGCTGTAGTCATGCGGAGGCTGATGCTGAGGATGGCAGAGGTGTTTGAGGGGCGGCAGGGCGAGTTGGATTTGTTGTATGTGAATGATGAGCAGGAAGTGGTGATTGAGAGACAGAAGGGCTGGAAGAGATTTTTTGTAGGAAAAATTCACCGCTCGCGTGAGGATGCGATTGCGGATCACCGGATTATGGCGAATCAGCCGGAGGGTGAGTATGCGAGCACGAATAGTGAGGATTGCTCGGGGTGGAGGTGGGTGGGGAAAGAGCGGAGTTAGCGCACGCTGCGTGTGGTTAGCGGAGTTGGCGGAGTTAGCGACCAGGTAACCGATTCTCATCTTGAATATTTAATGCATAGACATTGATGAAAATAATTTGACTAAAGTTGCGTACAATTACGGCTTTCTGTTGACGTGAGAGGCTGCGAAGGGGAAAGCTGTTAGAGGAATAAATTTTTGAATGATCTGGCTGCGAAATTGCAGCCGGATGCAGGGCAATTTTTGCAATTTTGGAGATGGAATTGAGAGAGCCGCAATTGATATTGGGAGTGGGGGAGCTGCTGTGGGATATGCTGCCGGAGGGTGCACGTTTGGGTGGCGCGCCGGCGAATTTCAGCGTGATGGCAGGGAGGCTGGGAAACCATGCGATGATTTTGAGCCGCGTGGGGAATGATGCGCTTGGTGAGAAGGCGTTGGATGTTTTGCGGCCGTTGCCGGTGGATACGGATGCGGTGCAGATGGATACGCGTGTGGAGACGGGCCGCGTGACGGTGGAGTTCATAGATGGTCAGCCGAGTTATGTGATTCATCAACCGGCGGCATGGGATGAGATAGAGGCGTCGGAGGAGTGGCTGCTGCTGGCGGGGAGGGCCGATGCGATTTGCTTTGGATCGCTGGCGCAGCGGAGTGATGAGGCGAGAAGGACGATTGAGCGATTGGTGGGTGCGAGCGGCGTTGGGTGCGTGCGGGTTTTTGATGTGAACTTGCGAGAGCCGTTTTATTCGGCTGAGGTTCTGGCGTCGTCGATTGATTTGGCGACGGTGGTGAAGATGAATGACGCGGAGGTTCCGCTGGTGTTGGGATTGATGGGGCTGGCCGGGTTGGGCGCGCATTTGGATGGAGATTCGCGAACGTCGCCGTGGGACAAGTACAGGTTGAGAGTTGGAGCGGAGAGATTGCTGGGTGAGTATCCGCGATTGGAGATGGTGGCAATTACTTGCGGAGGGAATGGAAGCTTGCTGGTGCGTCGCGGTGAGTGGCATGACCACAAGGGGATACCAGTGACGGTGGCGGATACGATTGGCGCTGGAGATGCGTTTACTGCGGCGATGACAAGTTATTTGCTGAAGGGTGCGAGTTTGGCGCGATTGAATGAGGCAGGGAACCGGTGGGGAGGATTTGTGGCTTCGCAGAAAGGAGCGATGCCGGAGATTAGTGATGAGGTCATGGAGGAGATGGAGAGGGAGATTGAGAGAGAGGGACTGAGGGACTGAGGGACGAAGGGACATAGGGACATAGGGACAAAGGGAGATAGGGACTAAGGGACAAAGGGACAAAGGGACTAGGGACTAGGCAGCAGGGACTAGCCGATGAACGAGGGAACAGACCGCGGAAGGTTTTGGAATTGATGAGAGAAATTTGTCGAGATACGCGGATTTTATTTTTATTGGTGGTGCTATTTTTTAATTTACAGGAAGTGAATGCGCAGAAGGGTCAGAGTGCGGCGACGATTTGGCCTCCGAAGGCGATAGCGCCATTGCCGCATGGCGAGGGTGCGCGGAGGATGGGTGAGCGGCTGCGCGCGATATTTGCGGCGACGGATTGGAAAGCGGAGCCGAATAAGCAGGCGGAAAGAATTCCATACTACGAAAATTTGCTGAAGCAGAAGCTCAACGTGCGCGATGAGGTGACGGTGCGCATGGAGTTGGGCAATGAGCAACTGCGCTCTGGATTCAGCGCGGAGGCAGTCGATAATCTTGAGATTTTGCTGAAGCTGGTTGAGGCGCATGCAAGCGAGGTTCCACGCACGGTTTTGTTGCAGACGCATAAGGAATTGGCGCTGGCGTATTTGAGATTGGGCGAGCAGGAGAATTGCATTGGGCTGCACAACTCATTCTCGTGCGTGTTTCCTATGCGGTGCGAGGCGAGGCACACAAAGACGCGGGGGGCGGAAGGCGCGATTCGCGAGTACACGAAAGTGCTGGAGATGGATCCTGGCAGCGACCTTGCGATTTGGCTGATGAATATTGCGTATCAGCAGTTGGGGCGGTATCCGCAGGATGTACCGAAGAAGTGGCTGGCAGCGCCGAATTTGTTTTCTTCGGAGTATGACATTGGGTATTTTCCTGAAGTTGGCGCGCTGGCGGGGGTGAATGCATTTGCGCGCTCTGGCGG
>DAHXOQ010000150.1 GCA_027364815.1 Acidobacteriaceae bacterium
ATCGAAGTCTCAAGCGGCTCAAACTCACCATGCGTGCGATGCAGCGGATCGCCCTCTGCGTCAAGATTCTCTGAGGGCTCCTCGTGATCTGCCTCGTTCTCTTCCACTTCCTCTTCTTCGCTGATTCCTGAATCAAATTTCCCCTCAGGCAGCGCCTCGCCAATCGCCTCAAGCAGATCGCCAATCCCCTGCGCATGTTCTGCGCTGACGGCGAAAAGTTGCTTGAATCCAAGCTGCCGGAAGTTCTCCGCTTCAGCTGCCAGTCCCGCTCCCTCAACTTTATTAACCGCGAGAAAAACCGGCTTGCCGCCTCTGAGCAGCAATCGCGCCAGATCCATATCCGGGCTGGCAAGCTCAGTGCGCACATCAACGACAAATATCAGCGCATCTGCTTCTGCAAGCGCAACACGCGCCTGGTTGTATATTTCACTCGGAATCAAATCCGGATCGTCGGGAACCATGCCGCCTGTATCGACAACGCGGAAGATGCGCCCGCCCCATTCATACTCGCCGTAAATGCGGTCCCTTGTGATGCCAGGCTCATCGCCAACTATCGAACGGCGGGATTTTGTCAACCGATTGAAGAGCGTCGATTTGCCGACATTCGGCCGGCCAACTATCGCGACAAGGGGCAGATGCGCAGATGCGGTGCGCGCCGGAACTACGGACTTATGATATCTACCCAATTGAATCTCCAATCGATTACACGGGAAAAAAGTGAGGGCTTGTTGACCCTCAACTTCAATTATCGACTTCTTTACTGGGAGAACTCAAATTTAGGTCAATTTTAAAGGGCTTTCACACAGCGCTGAAATTGGTGCTGTACTGAATGTTGGCTTCTAGGCACTGTGTGTTTCAGCGCAGCGTGATCAATCAATGAGTGCTGTAAAGGCGCCGGAGGCTCATTTCAAATTTTGTGTGAATGTGCCAGTGCCACACCCTCAATGCGAATCGTGTAAATATTTCTTCCCTGCCGCTTGGACTCGTAAAGCGCTTCGTCAGCGAGTTGGAGTATGCTGCTGGGTGCATTCTCGGGTGTGGGTTTGCAGACCCCGATGCCAATGCTGAGTGTAATGCGATGTTCGAATGGTGAAGCATTATTCATCAGGTTGCACTCTTCAATCGCTTGCTGCATTCGAAGCGCAACTGCTACTGCACCATCGGCATCGGTCTCCGGCAGCAGGAGAATGAATTCATCACCGCCATAGCGGGCCAGCAGATCAGTAGGCCGGCAAGCTTGTTTAGTGAGCACCTGGGCAACGCGAAGCAGACATGCATCGCCGTAAGCGTGGCCATGAAGATCGTTGACCGCTTTGAAGAAGTCCAGATCTATCATCAACACCGCGAGCGTGTGGCCACGGCGCTTCAATTGGCGCCAGATCGCTTCCAGCGCCTGGTCAAAGTGGCGCCGGTTGGCGATCCCTGTGAGTGGATCAAGAAATGTCAGCCGTTCCAGCGCGGCGTTTGCACTGAGAAGCTTTTCGCCTTGCACTAGCAACTGGTCCTGGATGGTTCTGTAGTTGAGCTGAACCAATACTGATTCAGCAGCCTGAAGAATCAGCAGCAGGAACATGATGATGAACGCGACCTTAATATGTTCAAGAATCATCGAGGCTGCCATTACGAAGATGCCCACTGTGATCATCATCGGGCTGATTGTTTCCAGAATCCGATACCTCTGCCCCACCCTGGGGTGCAGGCGTTGTGCGTGCTGAAGGATCGGTGTGCGCAGTGTCAACCAGCCCAGCGCAAAAAACGGAATGCTCCAAAACAGATCGGCAAAACTTCCCATGACCGGCAACTTCCAATGGATGGAGTAATAGTCAACGCCGAACTCAACTGGCAGATAAAGCCATAGCGTGATGTTGATGAACAGCATATGATGGCGCTCTTCTTCTGTGACACAGGTGAAAAAACGCAGAATGGCGAAGACGGCCAACAGTAAGCACTCAATTGTGTAGGCATTGATCAGTGAGTAGCCGGTTGCGTGGGTACTATCTGGCGTACGTAAGGGGCGCAGCCAGACAAGTATAAAGGCCAGAAGAATCTGAATTGTATTCAGAAAAATTACGGATTTGAGCGCTGCCGAACGGGCTGTCCTTGAAAAGGAGAGCATCAGTGGAAAGCCGGCTGAAAGATAAAAGAACCCTGCCGGATCGTAAGTCAGTTTTGCCGGCGAGTAAGCCAATAAACCATCAATGAATGCACCGGTCGCCCAGAGCAATAATGCCATTCCAGACCAAATCCAGGGCATGCGTTCACTGCTCGGCAATTTGGATGCACGCCAAAAGCCAATGACCGCGGCGACAGCGGGCACAAACCCGGTGAAAAAAAAAGTGATGGCCCGAAGATCGGAGTGGATCGTTAACAGAGCGAGTATTTGTAACGGCGGTGCCACGCATAACAGAGCCATGAGCAAGCGTTGAGTATGACTCCAGCTTCTGCTATTCCCGTCAGTATTGGTTTGAATCATCTTTTAACTTGCTCATTCTGAAAATGTGGCCCGTGTTCTGATGAAACTAAGAATCAAAATTTACTATCTCTGAGCATAAGTTAATCGATGAATGTAAATCCTGTATAGGAAATTCATCGGGTTACTATCTGGAATCTGTAAATAAGTAACTTGAGGCTTTGCCATCTGCCTCACGGCGATGACCGCTGAATCACATCCCTGTGAATGTACGGGTGAAGCCCGGCTCCTTATGATGGAGAGAATGCCTTTCTCGCCATCCGACGCCAAGAGCCGCAAGTTGCCGACCGTGCATGAGTTCTTTGCGCCAGGCGGAGTCTTGGCTAATTCAGAGCTCCCCTTTGAGCACCGCTCTGGGCAAATTGAGATGGCGCGTTCTGTCGAGCAGGCATTCACTGAAAAGCGCCACCTGATTGTTGAAGCCGGCACTGGCACCGGCAAGACGCTCGCCTATCTTCTGCCGGCTTTGCGCACCGGGCAGCGCATCATCATCTCAACCGGTACGCGCGCACTTCAGGACCAGCTCTTTTTTCGCGATCTCCCCTTTCTTGAATCTCTTCTCGGCCCGCTCGCTGTCTGCTACATGAAGGGCCGCGCAAATTATCTCTGCCGCCACAAACTCGTCACCTTGAGCAATCAACCCATTCTCTCCGGCCTTGAAGAGATCGATCAGTATCGGCAAATCGCCGAGTGGGAGAAGACTACAGAAACCGGTGACCGTGCCGAGCTTGACGGTCTGCCTGAGTCCAGTCCGCTCTGGTCAAAGCTCGACGCGCGCACCGAAGCGTGTCTCGGTTCCACATGTCCCGATTACCAGCGCTGCTTCATCACCGAGATGCGTCGTCGCGCGATCGAGTCAGACATCGTCATCGTCAATCACCATTTGTTTTTTGCCGACCTAGCCGTGCGTGCGGAAGCAGGTGGCGCGCCTGACGCCGGTATTCTGCCCGAGGCCGCTGCCGTCATCTTTGACGAGGCGCACGACCTCGAAGAAATTGCCTCAAATTACTTCGGCCTCTCCGTCAGCAATCTGCGCTTCGAGGAGCTGGCGCGCGATACCGAACAATTCCTGCGTTCCAATCACACATCCAACCCTCAACTCATGGCCGCCACTCTGCAACTGCGTGAAAGCGCGCGCATCTTCTTTGCCAATCTGCCCATGCAGGGTGAAGGACGTCAGCCCTTCAACGACCGTGCGGAGTTTCTCGAACACGCCGGCGACCTCTACCTCAGCGTCCGCAACGGCCTCAAGCGCATGGAAGCCGAGCTCGATGGCGCGCGCGGCATTGCTGAAGCAACCGGTCTCAAAGTGCGCGTCGTTCACCTGCGCAGTGAACTCGAGTTCCTTCTCGAATCAACCGCTTCAAACATGGTCTTCTGGATGGAGCGCCGCATGGGACCGGCATCCTCTTCAACCGCGCAGAATCAGCGCCCTGTTGTAAATCGGTCGCGCGTTACTTTTCTGCAAGCCACCCCCATCGACGTCTCCGAACTCCTTGCCGAGCGCGTCTTTGAAGTTGTTCCCACCGTAATTCTTACCTCGGCCACTCTCACTGTGCAGGGCGGCTTCGAGCACATCCGCAAAAGGCTCGGCCTCCGTGATGCGCGCGAGCTCGTCGTCCCTTCGCACTTCCGTTACGACTCTCAAGTCCTCCTCTATCTGCCGCCGGAGATGCCTGACCCGCGCGACGCCGAATTCGTTGACGCCGCAGCCGAGTGCATGGAGCGCGTTCTCAAAATCACGCGCGGCCGCGCCTTCTGCCTCTTCACCAGCTACAGCCAGATGCGCTTGCTCTACGAGCGTCTTTTGCCGGTCCTCGATTTTCCAATTCTGCTGCATGGCTCCGCTCCACGCAAAGCTTTGCTGGAGCAATTTCGCACCACGCCAAACGCCGTCCTCTTCGGCACTTCAAGTTTCTGGCAGGGCGTAGATGTGCAAGGCGAAGCGCTCAGTTGCGTCATCATCGACCGCTTGCCTTTTGCCGTACCCACTGACCCCATCGTGCAGGCGCGCATGAAATTGATTGAAGAGTCCGGCGGCAAACCTTTCTTCGATTACCAGGTTCCTTCGGCCGTCATCACCCTCAAGCAAGGCTTCGGCCGCTTGATTCGTTCCCTTGAAGATCGCGGCGTGCTCGTCCTCCTTGACCCGCGCATCCGCAAGCAGCGCTACGGCCAGACCTTCGTCAATAGCCTTCCCCCCTACAAAATCACCACGCGCATTGAGGATGTTGAGAAATTCTTCGGCTACGTTGAAGATGAGGAAATGGATGAATAAATCTCAAACTCACTTTCTTCCAACCATTTTCAATATCACTTTGTTTTATGTGTCATCCTGAGCGAAACGAGCAATGCGAGTGCAGTCGAAGGATCTGCGGCTGCACTTCGTGCGGTAGGCCGGGGATTTATCCCCGGTTTTAACGTCAATCAAAAAATACTTCGCGCTTTAGCCCATGAGGAAATTACACCTGAATTACAAATTGCAAAATGTTGAAGTCATTCACATTTCACACGAAGCCAAATCTGATTTTGCTGCCCAAAATCTGACTTTGTCTGCAGGGCGATAAAATGAAACCTGATGTCGCGTAATCTCTACATTCTCGCCGGCACCCTCGGGCTCTTCGGAGTTCTGGCCCTCGGCATGGCGATGCTGCCGCATAGCTTGCAGTCCGGC
Organism: Acidobacteriaceae bacterium; assembly: GCA_027364815.1. Lineage (GTDB taxonomy): Bacteria > Acidobacteriota > Terriglobia > Terriglobales > Acidobacteriaceae > CAIMNN01. The sequence goes on from DAHXOQ010000150.1 coordinate 5,145, forward strand.
TTGCCCGCCAATGCCGCGCTCTGGCGCTCAGTAGGTTTGCTGCTGCTTCTCGGCGGACTCATTTCAGCCTTCATCGGCATCTTGATTCATCTCTTTGAGCAAGTCGACAGGCGTTCTGAGGCTGCGCGCATCGGCACGCGCCAGGCGCGCCGTGCTCAAAGAAAGCGGGGAAATCACGATGCCCGGTGAGCCTGTCATTTTTGTCGAGCGTCTCGCCGTCCGTGCGATTTTGTTGTCAATGCAGAATGAAGTCCTGCTCATGCAACTCCGCGCACCGGAGATCAGCGAGGGATTCTGGATTACACCCGGCGGTGGTCTCCAAAAAAATGAATCTGAAGAATCCGCTCTGCGTCGTGAACTCAGTGAAGAGCTGGGGCTGAGTAATTTTGAATTGGGACCCATCCTCGCACGTCGCGATCACACCTTCAACTGGCTGGGGCGAAGAATTCATCAGCGCGAGCAAATCTATTTAGTCCAAACAGAACGCTTTGTGCCTCGCATGACCGATGACGTTGAAGCTCGCGTGACCGCTGGCTTCCGCTGGTGGACCCTCGACGAGTTGCGCGAAACCAGGGAGAGCGTGACGCCCGGAACTCTGCTTGAAATTATCGAAGAGTATCTGAGAGAGGGTGCGCCTGACCAGTTGCCGGAGATAGAAATCCGCGTGGATTAAGCGGTTTCAAGCGCCCCACCCCACCACACACCTTGCGCACGTTAAAATTGAAGCTAGCGCCCTTTGCGCCAGAGGATGAAAACACCATGTATGAAGTCACAGTCGAGGCCGGTTTCTCCTCCGGGCATTACCTGCGCAACTACCAGGGCAAGTGCGAGAATCCCCACGGCCACAACTACAAAGTACGCATCACGCTCGCTGGCCGTGAACTCGATGACACCGGACTCCTTCTCGACTTCAAGATTCTCAAGAATATTCTCAAGCCCACCATCGATTACATTGACCACCAGATGCTCAACGACATCTCGCCGTTTACTGAGCTCAATCCATCTGCTGAAAATATCGCCAAATATTTTTACGACGAAACCAATCGCGAGCTTCTGCGCGTCACCGATGGCCGCGTCCGCGTGAAAGACTGCACCATTTGGGAGACAGACACCACCACCGCAACCTACTTCGAATAATTTTCAGTTCCGTTCAAATGTTTTTGCACTCTATAGCAGATCCATAAATCCATTCGCTATCGCAACGCCATTTGCGCGTAGCGCAAGCTAACTCGCCATTTGCGCGTAGCGCAAGCTGACTCGCTGCCCTTGTTCCTCAACCAATCTGTCCAACTCCAAATCATCGCTCACCCGATACCTTGTCACCTTGAGCCACACGAGCGCAGGTGAAGAATCTGCAGGTGCTTTTGCGCCAAAGGCGCGGCTGCTGCAAGCAATGCTAAACCGTAAACGCACCCACCCGTACCTCCCGACTGGTCAGCGAATCGCACTCCCGATCCAGCGCCTCATACGCCGCATCATTTTCTTTGCGAAACGCGCGGAAATCCTCTTCACTCCGCCAGCGGTCAATCGTCAGATAGTTCCCCGAAATGTAAGCGTCGCGCAAAAGTTCAGTCCCTATGTACGCCGGAGATTTTTGAAAAAGCTGCGCCCACGTCCCACTCGCCCCGTAAGTCGCCTCAAAGGTCGCAAGCTTCTCTTCTGCAATCTCAAACTGCCACACAACGACGAACATGGGCTCTCCTTGCTTCTTCACTCCATGGTATCGCAACTCGAACTGAAGGCTGAGTTCAAGCTGTTCTTTGCAGATTATTTAGCTCATCTCCGGCACAATGGACTCATGCACACCCTTTACCC
>DAHXOQ010000151.1 GCA_027364815.1 Acidobacteriaceae bacterium
TTATGACGGCGACGGGTGGCTGGATTTGTTTGTGGGTCATGAGTCGGGAGAGCACTTCAGCAACTATGCGCTGGCAGGTGGGGATCATCCGTGTTTGTTATTTCACAACAATCATGATAGGACGTTTTCATTGGTGACGGCGCCGGGAGCAGATAAGCATAGCGAAGGAAAGACACCGGATGCGGCGCTCAAGCCAGGCGCGAATCTTGGATATGTGAAGGGCGCGGCGTGGGGAGATTACAACAATGACGGGCGGCCTGATTTGTATTTGTCGACGATGTTCGGCCCGAGTTTTTTGTTCAGGAATGACGGGCCGAAAGATCCGAAGCATCCTGAGACGGGGGAATGGAAGTGGACGGAGGTGACGGAAGAGGCTGGATTAGGCGGCGATCGTTACACTTTTCCGACGTGGTTTTTTGATTACGACAATGATGGCTGGCTTGATTTGTTTGCGGGCGGTTACTCGACGAGTTCGATGGAGGATGTGGGGAAGTTTGAGTTGGGCAAACCTAACAAAGCATCGGTTTCACATTTGTGGCACAACAATCATGATGGGACGTTCACGGAGATGCCGCGTGCGCTGGGTTTGGACAGGGCGATTACAACGATGGCGGCGAACTTTGGGGATCTGGATAATGATGGCTGGCTCGATGTGTATTTGACGGGTGGAGAGCCATCGTATGAGTGTTTGGTTCCGAAACGGATGTTCAGGAACGATCATGGAAAGTATTTTCAGGATGTGACAACGTCGGGAGGATTTGGGAATCTGCAGAAGGGTCATGGAGTTGCGTTTGCCGATATTGAGAACACGGGGAACGAGGATATTTTTCAGAAGCTGGGTGGAGCGTATCCGGGGGATGGGTACTACTCGGTGCTGTACCACAATCCCGGACATGGGAATCACTGGATCACGCTGGCGCTGGAAGGAGTGAAGACGAATCGCGCGGCGTATGGAGCGCGGATCAAAGTGACGATAGAAGAGGGTGGTAAGACGCGTTCGATATACCGCGCGGTGGGGTCGGTCTCAAGCTTTGGCGGAAACCCGATGCGGCAACACATTGGAGTGGGACAGGCGACGGTGGTGAAGGATATTGAGATTTGGTGGCCGGTGAGCGGGGAGAGACAGCACTTCAGAAATGTGGCGATTGATAGTGCGTATCACGTGAAGGAAGGCGTGGAGACGCTGGAGCCGATTCACTGGAAGCAGTTTGAGATTGGGAAAGAGAAGATTGCGAAGCCGCTGGAGATGGAGGATATGCCGGGGATGCATTGAAGGCAGGGACATAGGGACAAAGGGACTAAGGGACAGAGGGAATGCATTCGGGAGATGGAGATTTGTTTGGGTTGGGAGATAGGCAGCGAGTCAGCTTGCGCTGCGCGCAAATAGCAGGTCAGCAAGTCAGCAGTTTTGTTGTGTTATTGAGCGTGATGATGAACTGAATGTGAGTCCATACTAAAAGCAACTGCAGATCCTTGGATTCCCCCTTCTACTCGTTGCACTCGCTCAGGGTTCGGTCAAGATGGCACTTTAATGATGACGCCAGATAAGCCGGTTAATTATAACCAGATAGTAAACATAAATTAGGGGTGTAATTGCTATCTGGTTAGCCATCCTGGAAGCGGATTTGGAGAAATTCAGGGGGAATAGAAGGCGTAAAAATGGCTTATAAATGACAATGTTTATTTGAATATATGAATAGACAAATGTGGATTGAATCGTATATATTTATTTCATTCAGATGAAATGATTTCGCCCGGGGGTAGGTTAGGTTGGGAGTGCTTTGGGCTCGCCCGGGGATAAACGGGAGTACATTGCCGCGTCCGGTAGTAGAAATTTTGATGATATTTGCGCATCAATTCATTGATGATTTTGAAAAGGTGAGTGAGAGAGATGGCAAGACGCAAGACGACAAGCACGCTGGCACCGCCAACGAATCTAGGCGCGGCTGAGGGGAAACAGGTCAAGCACAAGCTGGTTTATGAGTATCTATATGGGAACATTCAATCGGGTGCGCTGAAGGCGGGAGACCGTTTGCCGAGCGAGTCGGAGCTGGGGGAGATGTTCAGCGCGTCGCGCATAACGGTGGCGAAGGCAGTCTTGGAATTGCAGCGGATGGGGCTGGTGACGCGGCGGCCGGGCGCTGGAACGCATGTGTTGGCGCAGAGGCAGGCGAGCGGGTACACGTTTGGATTGCTGATTCCCGAGCTGGGTTTGACGGAGATTTTTGAGCCGATATGCCATGGGATGATGCGGACACCGTTTGCGAGGCCGGATGCGCTGCTTTGGGGGAATGCGTCGGGATCGGTGCGGGAGAGCGCGAAGGAAGCCGAGCAGATGGCGCATTCATATATTTCGCAGGGTGTTTCAGGGGTGTTTTTTGCACCGATGGAGTTGACGTCAGAGAAGGATACGGCGAACCAGCGGATTACGCGGATGCTGGAGCGGGCGAAGATTCCTGTGGTGTTGCTGGACCGGTGTTATATGCCATATCCGGAGCGGTCACATTTTGATTTGGTGGGCATTGATAACCGTCGAGCGGGTTACATAGTGACGCATCACTTGCTGAAGCAGGGGGCGAAGCGGCTGGTGTTTTTGGGCGAGGCTGGCGCGGCGCCGACGGTGGATGCGCGGATTACGGGATTCTATGAGGCGCTGCGCGGAGAGGGGATATTTCCGGAGCAAGATTTGGCGTGGCGCGGGAGCCCGGTGGATGAGGCGTTTGTAAAAAGGATGATGAGCGAGGCGCAGCCGGAGGGAATAGTATGCGCGAATGATCTGACGGCGGCGCGGTTGATGCAGACACTTCAGGGGCAGGGAGTGGCGATTCCTGAAGAGGTGCGGATAGTGGGGATTGATGATGTGAAATACGCGAGTCTGCTTTCAGTGCCGCTGACGACGGTGCACCAGGATTGCCCGGGGATTGGAGCGCTGGCGATGGCGACGATGCTGGAAAGGATTGAGCATCCGGAGTTGCCAATTCGGGATGTGAATGCACCGATCTGGCTGGTGGAGCGGAGATCATGCGGAGCATTGCATGCAGCAGCCGCGCCTTCGGCGCAAAATAAATTCATGAGAGAACGTCTATTTGAGTTTTGCGGCAGCGATTGCGGCCTGCCCATAGCTGAGTCCACCGTCACCGGGGCTGACTTGAGAATGCGTTAGGACGCGGAACCCTTCGGCTTCTAAATTCCGGCGCAATAATTTTGACAACAAGCGATTGTGAAAGACTCCACCTGAAAGTGCGACGGTGGTGAGGCCGGTTTGCGCGCGGGCGTGCAATGCAGCCCTTGTCCATGCTCTGGCCAGTCCGGCGTGGAATCGGTTGGAAATCTGCTTCGGTGCTGTCGCGCTTTCAAGGTCAGCGAGAATCGCGCGCCACATCGGTGAGGGATTGATTTGGAGCAGATGATTCGCGTCAGCGTCTTCAATCAAATCAAAGCTGTAGCCGGTTTCGTTCGTGTCTTCATCTGCGCAGCCTTCGAGTTCGACCGCAGCTTGTGCTTCGTAGTCGACGGTGTGGCGCGAGAGAACAAGAGCGGCAACCGCATCGAAGAGTCGCCCGCAGCTTGAAGTCTGCGGCGTGTTGATTTTGCGCTCGACCATTTGCCGCATGACGATGGCTTGCTTTTCAGTTAGGTTGAGTCGCTCGAGAATTTTTGGTGTGAGCTCGATTCCGGCAGCAAGGAGTGAGCCAAGCGCCATGCGGTTCGGCTCTCTGATCGCAGCAGCAGAGCCGGGCATAGGCGCGTAGGCGATGTGCGCGTGTCGCGTGAAATCTTTGAGCGAGGCAATCAGCAGTTCACCGCCCCAGACCGCGCCGTCAGTTCCGTAGCCGGTACCGTCGAGTGCGAGGCCGATAACCGAATCAGTCACGCCATGTTCTGCAATGCAGGCAGCGATGTGTGCGTGGTGGTGCTGGACTGCAATCTTCGGTTGCGCTTGTTCAAGCGCCCACTCGGTCGAAAGGTAGCCGGGATGAAGATCGTGAACGATGATTTCGGGGTTGATGTCGAAGACAGCGCGCAGATGGGCGAGAGCTTCTTCGAAAAAATTCAAGCCCGTCAAGTTTTCGAGATCGCCGAGGTGTTGGCTTTGGAAGGCGTGCTTGCCGCGAGCGAGTGTGAAGACATTTTTCAAATGCCCACCGACGGCGAGTAGAGGTGGCGCGTCGAATTGCAAAGTGCCGGGCAGGGCAATCGAGAACGGAACAAATCCGCGCGCTCTCCGAATGAGTTGCGGCGCGCCATCGACGACAGCGAGCACAGAATCATCGCAGCGCTGAAGAATCTCGCGATTATGAAGCAGAAAAACATCGGCGATTTCGCCCAGTCGTGCGCGTGCTTCGTCGTTGTCGATTGCTATAGGCGCTTCGCTGAGATTGGCGCTGGTCATTACCAGCGCGGGCAGGCGATCATCGGCGAGAAGAAGATGATGCAGCGGCGTGTAAGGAAGAAAAATTCCAAGCCAGGGAAGGTTTGGCGCAACATTCGCAGCGATCTTTGTTCCTTCGCGCATTCTCGCCAGCACAATCGGACGCTCAACGCGCATGAGTTGTGCCTCTTCTTCCGCGGTGAGATGTGCGAGCGAGCGCGCATGTTCAAGCGATCGAACCATGATGGCGAGCGGCTTGCCGTAGCGATGTTTGCGCGTGCGAAGAACTGCGACGGCTTGCTCATTCGTAGGATCAACCGCAAGATGGAAACCGCCGAGTCCTTTGATGGCTGCGATCTTTCCTGCGACAAGATGCTCGATGAGAGTTGCAACTAAATCAGAATCCGATGAGAGCGGATTATTTGCTGCATCTACGAGCGAGAGCGAAGGACCGCAGGCGGGACACGCATTCGGTTGCGCGTGAAAGCGTCGGTCAACAGGCGAATCGTACTCGCGCTGACATGCGAGGCACATCTTGAAGACGGACATCGAGGTTTGCGGGCGGTCGTAGGGAATGTGGCGCGTGATTGTGTAACGCGGACCGCAGTTCGTGCAATTCAAAAATGGATAACGATAGCGGCGGTCTTGCTGATCAAACAACTCACGCACGCAATCGTTGCATGTCGCTGCGTCGGCGGGAATTCCCGTCGTCGCAAGGCCGAGATCATGACTGTGTTCTATACGGAAGCTGGGATCTGTCAAATAGTGCGGAGTGAGCTCTGTCGCTTCAACGCTTTCAATGCGCGCGAGCGGCGGCGCCTCAGAGCGCAGGCGAATGAGGAACGATTCCACGCGCGGAGCTGGGCCTTCAATCTCAATGAAGACGCCGTCGCTGTCGTTGCCGATGAAGCCGCCAAGATTTTCTTCTGTAGCTAGTCGAAAGACAGTCGGCCTGAAGCCAACGCCTTGCACAACGCCGCGTACCCTGAGTGAGAGCCGGCGCGTGTGATCAGTATTTGTTATTGACTGAGCCATTCTTATGGCCTCAGTTTAACTGGTGTGCGAAGCGGTGAGGGCAGATTCGCGCGCGGCCTTCATCTTTGCATGGAGCCAGCCAAGCCACTGGTCGAGTCCGCCTGTTGCGGTTGCGGAGCAGCGAATGATCTCCATGGCGGGATGAATGAGGCGCGCATTGGCTTCAGCGGCATCGGCATCGAAAGGAACGTAGGGAAGCAGATCAACCTTGGTCAGCAGGAAGAGTGCAGACTTGAAAAAAATCGATGGATACTTGAGCGGCTTGTCTTCGCCTTCTGTGACGCTGAGCAGAACAATCTTGGCCTCCTCGCCGAGGTCGTAGCTGGCCGGGCAGACAAGGTTGCCGATGTTTTCAATGAAGAGAACGTCCAGGTCGGCCAGGTCGATGCCGAGTTCATTGAGACCGCGCGTAATCATGCTGCCGTCAAGGTGGCACGTGCCACCGGTAGTAATTTGACGTACCGGAAAACCTGCACGTGCGATGCGCTTGGCATCGTTATCGGTTTGAATGTCGCCGGTAAGCACGGCTACGCGAGTCGTTGGCGGAAGAGCGCAGAGAGTGCGCTCGAGGAGTTCAGTTTTCCCGGAGCCAGGGGAGGAGATGAAGTTGAGAACTAACACACCATTGGCGCGAAACTTCTCGCGGAGTTCTTCAGCAATGCGTTGATTTTCGCTGAGAACTTTGGTTTTAATCTCCAGCTTTTCCATCATCGACCTCCAGATATTCAATGTCGAGCTCATCGCCGCCGAGCGGGATTGCGTCATGCGAGCCGCACTCCGGGCAATTTGATTCGAGCGCGAGCATCATATACCGATGGTCGCACATCAGGCACTGCCGCTCAGCCTCGGTGATTCTGAGCTCCAGCTTCAGCCCGTCGAACTCAGTACCTTTGACGCTGGCATCAAATCCAAAGCGCAGCGACTCGGCATCCACCGCGGCCATCGCTCCAATACGTACGCCAACCACCATGACGCGCGCCTTGGGGCGACTCTTCATTTCTGTTTCAACAATCTCCAAAATTGATTGCGCTATCGAAAGTTCATGCATAAAAACAGACCCTGGTTTCTTGAATTAACAAATGCGCGGCAACTGGTCGCCAGTAAGCATATCCACTATGCGATCAGTGCCGAGTGAGGTGCGCAACGTTACACGTCCGACGTGTGTGTCTGTCACGGATCCAATGATGCGTGCTTCGCTTGCGATGCTGAAGCCACGCAGGATTTCAACGGCTGCCTCGGCCCACTCAGGCGCGACAAAAGCGATGAGCTTGCCTTCGTTGGCGACGTAGAGAGGATCGAGCCCGAAGAGTTCGCATGCGCCGCGAACACTCTCGCGAATCGGAATCTCTCGCTCGATAATTTCCATTCCGGTGTGTGATGTGGCGGCGATTTCGTTGAGTGCGGAGGAAAGTCCGCCGCGTGTGAGGTCGCGCATGGAGCGGAGGCCGGGAACGGATTGCGTGAGAGCCTGGCAGATTTCGAGCAGTGAAGCGGCGTCGCTCTTGAGGTCGCCGTCGAGTTCAAGTCCTTCACGCTGCGAGAGGATGGT
>DAHXOQ010000152.1 GCA_027364815.1 Acidobacteriaceae bacterium
CTGGCATCGGCGCAACCTCTGTGGCGAGTGCGAGGAAGTGCTGGAATTGGCCCTCTTGCGTGGGCTTGTTGTAGTAAGGATTGGCGCTGAGAATAGCGGTAAGGCCATTGACTTCTTTGAGCAGCGCGGCCTGGCGGAGAAGCGTGCGCGTCGAATTCGAAGTGCAGCCGGACCAGACGGGAACGCGGCCCTCGGCAGCGTCGATGACGATGCGCGTGACGCGCAGCCCCTCTTCGTCGAGAGTTGCTGCTTCACCGGTAGAACCGCAGGCGACAAGGAAGTCGATGCCGGAATCAATCTGCCAGCGGACGAGCGAGCGGAGTGCGGGTTCATCAATTGAGCCGTCAGCGAGAAAAGGTGTAATGAGAGCGGTGCCGCAACCAGTGGTTTCCATAGCTCATCCATTTTATAACGCGGGGTCGTGGCAAATCTGATGGAGCAAAACGGTTATGTCGAGTTGGTTGAATGCTCGAAAATTGAAGTTGGCCCCCAAAGTGCGTTTTAGAGGGGAGGGGGAGGGGGGTAGGCTGTGAAACTGTGACGATTGACATTCATGCGGCGCGCAAGCTGGACGAATTGAGAGTTGAGCTCATGCATGACATCATTGTGAGGCAAGTGAGCGTAATGTTCTGCAAGTAGTTACGGTGTGGCTCTTTGTGTTTGTGAAGGTAATTTTACGTACGTATAAGATGTAGCCAACTTATGCGACCATCTTCTTTTATTCAAGTCAGTCAAATCTCGATCTAAGCGGTAGTAACTTTTGCAAACTATTGTTAGAATTGCAACGAATTTATTTCATTCGGGCAAGTGTCGGGGGAAGTCATGTTGTTGGATGCTATTTTCTGCAATGGTTCCGGACGTTTTAAAAAGGGTATGACAGGTGCAGCAGTTCTTCTGCTTGCGTCGTTCACCCTGGCTGGTTGTTCAAGTGGTTCTGGAAGTGGTTCAGGATCGGGTGGAATCAACAATCCTGTTCCGACGATCACCACTCTGAGTCCATCTTCTGCCACAGTAGGTACAGGCTCATTCACATTAACGGTCAGTGGCACGAATTTTGTATCCGGAGCGGCCGTGAACTGGAATGGCCAATCTCTGCCTACGACGATGGCGGGTGTCAACCAACTAACAGCAACAGTCCAAGCCTCCGATATAGCGAGCACTGGCACAGAAAAAGTAACAGTTTCAAATCCTTCGCCGGGTGGAGGAGCGTCGTCGGCGCTCTCATTCACAGTGCAGCCACCGCTTCCACCGCTAACCTCAAGGACTGACTGGAAGTATTTGGGATCGAAGGTGGATGCCGGCGCTGATAATAGTTCGGCACCACAATTTCTGCTTTACGACCCAAGCCACAACCAGATTTTTGTTTCAGTGCCTGGAATGAATGTTGTTGAGGTATTCAGCACGCAGACTCATCTACAGACGGCGGCGATTCCAGTGCCTACTCCATTGGGGATGGATATTTCTCTTGATTCAACAATGGTGTATGTGGGAACAGGAACGGCTTTTCTTTATGTAATTGACCCGGTGAAACTGCACGTTAAGCAGATTCTAAATTCCGCTGATGTATATCCGGGAGGATTTTCATCAGCATCTCCCTTTGTGCTGAACAATGGGTCACTCTATGTAGTGCCTGGTTTTGGTATAGACGGATCAGGCGCGCCAGTACTCTGGTCACTTTCGCAGAGTACGGCGCAAGTTCTTAATCCTCCGGTAGACGGTGCAGCTACGCGCAGCGGGGATCATTCTTCGGTTGTAATGGCTTCATATGGAACGGGTGGAGATATTGCTGTGTACAGCGCGGCGACTAACCAGTTCATCACCACACCTTACGTTGCAGGGGATATTGTGGAGCGCGTGGCGGCCAATCCTGTTATTGATCAGTTAGCAGTCTCAGATCTTGATGGAAATGTGTACATCTATAACAGTCAACTCACTCTTTTGGGTTCAATCCGTATTGAACCTGTAGGCCAATCCGGTGGTCAACGGCTGAATGGAATGGTTTTTTCAGCTGATGGATTGCTGTTGCATTTGTTTGTGGATGACACGATACAGGAGTACGACACAACTACATTTCAACTGCAGGCGGCTATGGGCCAACCGTACAGTCTGGGTACATTTGCAGAACCTTTACCGTTTGCTGAAGATGGTACGGGACTGATTTATGCGATCAATGAGGAAGGTGTGGACTTTATTGATGTAAGCACTATCAAGAGCACCGGTCTCACCTCACTACCTTATGGATATGGGTATGGTCTGGATTACCTCAAAGCAAACACCGGGCCAATTGCAGGTGGAATAGCAAACAGCAGCGGGATTGGGGCACCGGGGAGTGAGCCAACAACGGTGGCGACAGCGTATTTCGGTTCGACACCTGTATGGGATTTATATGCCTCGGGCAACCAGTACAGCTTTGTATCACCCGCATTGACTACGCCGGGAGCTGAGAACATGCTGTTAACACTGAGTGATAGCACACCGTTGCTTGCACCGCTGGCTTTCAGCTATGGGCCGGATGTGGTGCGATTGGTAACCACGGCAAGTGGTGCGGATGGTAGCGGCAATGGATTTTTAGTGGGGTATGGATTCGGAAACAACACGGACTCATTGAAGGTGACAGTAGGTGGGCAGACGGCTACAGTGACCAGCTTTACGGCGAATTTTCCGGATCTTGACATACCATTTCCAACGCCGATTATTGGCGTGAACTTCACGATACCCAAGGGTACAGCTGGGCTGGCGGATGTGACACTTACAACATCTTCGGGGACCAAGACACTCTCCAGCGTATTTCAATACACCGGCGCAACCACTTTACACGCAAGTACAGCGCCACTCATGGCCGGTGTTTACGACGCGGTTCACAAAGTAATTTATTTCACCTCTACTAATCAGATATTGACTTGGTCGGTTTCGGCAGATCAGTGGCTAAGCCCAATCACAGTGCCCAACAGCAAGACAGCGCAACTGATTGGGATTTCCATATCGCCGAATGGACAACTGTTGGCAGCAAGCGATCAGGGCAACCAGGCAGTAGTCGTCCTCAATCCTGATTCGCCGCAGTCAATTGTAAGCTGGGCTGTTCCAAACGGCGGATTCGGGTTATCACCTGTGTCTGTGGCTGCGACTGACCAGGGGACGGTGTACTTCGATCTTTCATTCGCTTATAGCTATGGTTTTGGGACGCGTTGCCAGTCTGACAATATGTGGATGCTTGACAGTACGAGTGGAGCGACCACAGATCTGGATCCTCTGGGTTCGACTCTTCAATTTTGCATTTATATAACTGACCCAGTGCTAGTGAGTCCAGATGGAAGTACGATTTATTTGAACGCTGGCGGATTGCTTACGGCTTATGACGTGGCAAGCGGTACGTGGAGCAATCTGGATGTATCAGGTGAGACACCGGCAGATATGGCACTCTCAACAGATGGGTCGCGACTAGTCGGCGATTTTTCACTCTTCGATACGACCACAGGATACCTGGGAAGTTTGGCATGGTCTGACATGGCTCTTTCTGACAATCAAACCATGCTACTCGGCGAAAAGATGGACGAGACAGGGGCAGTGATGTTCCAGCCGTGGTCGAATGCTCTTGACATCGTAGACCTCGGTCACATGGTGCAGATACAACGCATCGCATTACCACTGACAGCACCCAATGTCTTCGACTCACTAGTATGGGATGGAGACAATGATACCGCCTATATGATTGTCAGCGGTGGAGTTCTTGAGATTCCATTGACGCCCTTGCCAATTGTGCTGCGCTCTTCAAGTCCAAGCTCGGGGAACGCAGGATCCGTGGTGACATTGCTGGGTAGTGGATTTGGGTCAGGCATGACGGCGAAAGTCGATGGTGCCGCTGTAGCGATCACCCTGGTTGATGAGCATACGGCTACACTCACGATGCCATCACACACAAATGGAGCCGCAGTAATTACCGTGACAGCACAGAATGGACGATCAGCCTTTCTGGATCCCGGTTTTATGTATGGAAGTGGAGAAGCGAAAAGAAAACCCTCTACAGTGCAGCCTACTCGTCGTAGTGGTGTGCACAAGAAAGAATCGCAGGCGCGACTGCTTTACAGTGTTCCGTAATGTTGTTGCCAATTACAACAAGCGGATTATTTCGATGGATCGACGAGAGCCTGGTAAACCAGAATGCGGCTTTCTGGATCGACTGGCGGCCACGGGTAAGCAATTTGGATCATTCCCACAAAAACAATGTCGTTCTCCGGATCGATCCAGAACCAGGTTCCGGCAGCGCCATTCCAGCCAAAAGTGCCTTTGCCTTCAGGCTGGTTGACTGCCGATGGATCCGTGTCCACTTCAACGTTGTATCCGTACCCGAGGCCACGCCCGACCGGCGCGGTTTTGACTCCGCGCGGCAGGTGGTTGGAACTCATCAGCTTCACCGTTGAGGGAGAAAGATAACGATGGCCATCGAGTTCGCCGTGATTGGCGAGCATCTGGGCAAAGCGGTAGTAATCCTCGGCAGTCGAAACCAATCCGCCTCCGCCTGACGCCGCAGTTGGCTGTTCTGAGTCAGGTGTGTTGAGCCCTGCATCATCTGGCAGCAGATTACCCTGCTTGTCTGCCTTGTAAGCAACTGCGAAGCGGCTGCGCTTTTCGGCTGGCACATAGAATCCGGCATCGCGCATGCCGAGTGGTTTGAAGATGTTGTCGTGCATGAAATCAGGAAGTGATTGACCGGAGAGCCTCTCGACAATGACGCCTTCAATGTCCATGGAGACGCTGTAATTCCATGTTGTACCCGGCTGATGCGCAAGTGGCAGCTTGGCCATGAGGTCGATGAAATCCTGCGGAGTTTTTGCTCCGAGAACTTTGGCGTCCTTGTACATTTGATCGACGGCAGTGTCGGCCAGAAATCCATAGGTGAAGCCGGCTGTGTGCGTCATCAGATCGACCATGGTGGGAGCATGATCCGGATCAACGAGAATCATTTTTCCGGCTATATCGAAGCCGTTAAAAACTTTGAGATGCGCAAACTCGGGAATGAACTTCGAGACCGGGTCCGAAGGCTGCCACTTGCCCTGCTCGTAGAGGGTCATCATGGCGAGACCGGTCACGGGCTTGGTCATCGAATAATCGCGGAAGATGGTATCGCGGGTCATCAGCGCGCCGCTTGCAAGATCGCGCTGGCCGTAAGCCCAGTAGTCAACAACCTTTCCGTGACGGGCAAGGATTGTGACTACGCCTGAGATTTTCTTGTCATCGACGGTCTGCTTCATGTACTGATGCAGGCGCTCAAGCCGTTCTGAGGAGAAACCAACCGACTCGGGCTTGACGACAGTCATGTCGAGTGCGTGCTGATTTTCGGATGCCTTCTGCTGGGCTGTACAGGAGAAAGCAAGCGCAAAAAGAGCTATTAGCAGGGCATTTTTACGGTAGGCAAAGAATTGGAAGTGGCGCAAGAGATGGCTCCTTGGATTGGCGCTTGAAATACCGACCCAATATATCATCTTCTGAAAAACTTCAAGTTTGCAGAAGGGAAGAATTAGAGCTGATCGAAGATCTCGCGGAACTCCCAGACGCCACTTTTACCTGAAACCCATTCTGCCGCACGGACTGCACCAATGGCGAAGCCTTCGCGGGAGTGGGCATTGTGGCGAAGTTCGAGGGTGTCGGCAGCACTGGTAGCGGTGACAACGTGCTCACCCTTGGCGTCGCCGATGCGGTGCGAGGTGATTTCGATTTTAGAGTCGGGGTGCGCGGCTTCGATAATTTGACGGAGTGTAATAGCGGTGCCTGATGGGGCGTCGAGCTTGGTGGTGTGGTGAGTTTCAGTAATTTGGAAGCTGTAACCGTCGAGCTTGGCGAGTTCCGCAGCCATCTTGAAAAGACGCATGACGCCAATTGAAAAATTAGTACCGAAGAGCAGTGCGCTTTTGTGTGTAGTGGCCAGCGCTCTCATCTCTTCCAGATGCGCATACCAGCCAGTAGTGCCGACGACGATGCGGCCGCCTGCTCCGAGGATGGCGCGCATATTTTCAAGAGCGGCTTCAGGCATGGTGAAGTCTATGAAGGCATCGACGTTGCGGACCAGCTCTGGAGTGAGTGCGCACGCGTGTGGGTTGTCAATCTCGTCGAGCGCCCAGACCTGGTGGCCACGTGAGCGCGCAATCTCTGCGACGAGTGAGCCGGTTTTGCCTTTGCCTAATACAAGAAGATTCATAGTTCAGAGATCAGTGAATCGGTTTCCGTGCTTCAACGTCGAAGATGGTTGGGTCGGGATCCTTGAAGAAAGTTGCGTGGAGCGAGCGAATGGCTTCCTCGGCGTCGTCTTCGTCAATCATGAAGCTCATGTTGATTTCGCTCGCGCCTTGCGAGATCATACGCACGTTGATGTGGCGGATGGCGTTGAAGACTTGCGCAGCCATTCCGTTTTGTCCGCGGATATCTTCACCGACGAGGCAGATGAGAGCCTTGCGTCCTTCATACTTGACATCAGCGAGCTCGGAGAGGTCGGCGGCGATCGCGGGAAGGTTGTCGTTGGAGTCGACAGTGAGCGAGACACTGACTTCGCTGGTGGAGACCATGTCAACGGGGCAGTGGTGCTTGTCGAAGATGGTAAAAATGTCCTTCATGTAGCCGTGGGTCATGAGCATGCGGCTGGCGACTACATCGATGATCGACAGCTTCTTTTTGACGGCGATTGACTTGAAGGGGCTCTTGCAATGCGGCGCGAGCGAGGTGATGCGTGTGCCTTCGTTGGCCGCGTTGCGCGAGTTGAGAACGTAGACGGGAATGTTTTTCTGGATGGCGGGCAGCACGGTGGCTGGGTGCAGAACCTTCGCGCCAAAATATGCCAGCTCGGCGGCTTCGTCGAAGCCGATGACCTTGATGCGGCGGGCATCGGGACAGATTCTGGGGTCAGTAGTGAGG
>DAHXOQ010000153.1 GCA_027364815.1 Acidobacteriaceae bacterium
CACCCCCGGTATCTACATTCCGCCCAACGAACAGCATCCCGACATCGCCCTCCCCATCCTCCTCAAGAGCAATCATGGCGTCTACATCTCCGTTGGCTCTGAGCGGTCTTTCATCGGCGCTGCGCTCACGCGGGCCGTCGCCCTCTATGTCATCGATTACGACGCCGACACCATCCGCTTTGCCAACATCAACCGCGCACTCCTTGCCGCCAGCGCAAGCCGCGAAGATTACCTCTACCTCCGCCTCTCCGCTCCCGCTGACATCTGGCTCATGCGTTCCCGGCAGCTCACCGGAGACGACAAGGCCATCCTCGCAAATCCCGGCTCCTGGGCCTTCTGGCTTCATGCCATTCGCAATAATCTCTCCGCCTGGAATGATGCCTTCCTGCACTTCAACACCAAGCCAACCAAGCCCGGCGACCCCTTCTATGCGGCCAACTATCTCTTTGACGATGCGCTTTACTCGCACCTGAGCCATCTCGCCAAAACTTCTCGCATCCGGGCCCGGGTACTCGACCTGCGCAACGCAAATGAGGTCCGCGCCCTCTGCACCGATATCAAATCCAATGCCCTCAAATTCGGCGTTATCGACACCTCCGACCTGCCAAACTCTCCCAGCGGCGGCCGCAGCGTCGTTGCCGATTACATTCAGATCTTCTCCTCATTCGCCCAGCCCAATACCCTCTTTCTCAACACCGCGCCCGTCGGTGGCAGCCATCGCGTTAATTGGAGCTACTTTGCTTTCAGCAATAAAAATATCCGCGCTCACGAACCGCGCGTTATTCAGCATTGGTATGAAATTGAAATGAAGAAAATCAACGCCACCGATCAGCCGCATGCTTTTCTCGATGACCCTGACGTCATCAACCGCTAAGCTGCTACCGGTCCGGAGAATCCTTCTGCTTTGTGGTTCTCACCGCTGCCATTATCCCCGCGCCCATCAGTATCACCGCGCCCACCACAATCCACTGTGTCGGCACGTGAAGCAGGTGCGCGGCGTAAATCAGCCCACACGTCAAAATCGCAAATCCGCCTATATAAATCCCAAATGACATAGTGCCTCCAAACAATCTATCCATCTACTTTTTCACTTCAACTGCACCGGATCTGTACCGCATAGCTCTACCCGTACCCCCCCATACCACCCCATTCGCTTATTTGTCCCCTGTGCATTACCGCTCAGATTCCCCACGGCATCGCAATCCAAACTAGTGTCTATGGCTGCAACGTCTATGCAATAGCTCTCTGCGACGCGGCGTAAGGCCATTGCACAATCATGAAAAATTTTTTACGCACATCTGCCCTCCTCGCCGTACTGCCCCTGCTCCTCGTCTCTGCACCTGCCCAATCTCCCGACACTGCTTCCGTCGTTCAACACATCGACGCCGCCGTCCGCGCTAGATTCGATAACGTTCTCGCCTTCAACGTCACCGAGACCTACCGCGTCTTTCGCAACAATGACGAACTGCATCCCGTCGCCGAGATGACCGTCAAGGACGAATATCAGAAAGAGACCGGCAAAACCTTCACCATCCTCTCGCAGTCAGGTTCAACCATCATGCGCCGTTACGTGCTCACTCCCCTCCTCGACAACGAGAAGCGCATCAACCTCCCAGGCACACGCGAGTCGGGCTGGTTTAACTCTCAAAATTATGACTTGCAGTTGAAATCCACCCAGACCAGTCCTCTCAATGGACACAATTGTTTACTCCTCTCCATGAATCCCCGCCAAAAGGCCTCCAATCTCCTCATAGGAACCATGTGGGTCGACGCAACTGATTTCACCGTCGTCCAGATTCAGGGCCAAACCTCTAAAGATCCCTCCGTCCTCTCAGGCCCCACTGAATTATTGCGCCAGTACACAAAACAGGCAGGCTACGCGCAATCCTTCCACTCCCGCGCCGTCTCAATCAGTCCTGTCTTCGGTCAAACTGTCATCACGATCGACTACAACAATTACCAGGTGCAGACCCGCAAGTGAATTGAGAAAACCGCCATATATAAAATTGCTCTCTTTCGCTCCAATATCCCAACTGGCTAGACGCTAGGCACTAGACGCTAGGCGCTGTTCTTTTAACCAACTCCCTGTGACTTCAATCACTGCCACTCCTTCATGGAAGGCATCCACTGGATGCCATGCGCACCGCAAGAAATTTTCTCGCCTGTTCAATCGCTTTAGCTTTGGCCGCGCTCGTTTTGCTCACAGCCTCATGTGTCGCCAAACCTCCACCCGATTGCCTCGCTTGCCACGACGACAAGACCGCCCAGGACTCTGCCGGCAAAAGCATCAATGTTGATGGCAAGCTCTTCCACTCCAGCATTCACGGCAGCATGGGATGTAGTAATTGCCACGCCGACATCAAGGCTTTCCCCCATCCAGACAAGATCAAGCCCGTCGATTGCAAGAGCTGCCACGCTGATGAAGCTGCGGGCCTCGTCGGAAGCGTTCACTCCAACGAAGCTGAGCATCCCTGCACCAGTTGCCACGGCGATGCACATCAGATCGTTCCCAAAACTGACCCCAGGTCTGCTGTCTATCCGCTCAATGTCCCCAAAACCTGCGGTAAATGTCACGGCGACAACGGCATGGCTGAGAAGCATGGACTCGCCAAGGTTTTTCCCAAGTACATCGACTCCATCCACGGCTACGCGCTCGATAAGGAAGGCTTGCTCGTCGCCGCCAACTGCCAGAGCTGCCACGGCTCGCACCACATCCTCAGCCGCAAAGACCCTCTGAGTCCTACCAACAAGATCAACATTCCCAAAACCTGCGGAAGCTGCCACGCCGGAATCGACGCCGAGTACGCACTGGGCATCCACAGCAAAGCCCTTGCCAAGGGCAACACCAACGCTCCCGTCTGCACTGATTGCCACACCGCGCATGAAATTCTCCATCCAACCGATTCCGAATTCCGCATGCAGTCCACACCCATCTGCGGCTCATGCCACAAGGAGATGCTCTCCACCTACCACGACACCTTCCACTCGCAACTCGGCGCTCTCGGCGGCTACGTGGAAACGGCGCGCTGCTGGGATTGCCACGGCGCCCACGACATCCGGCCTACGGCCGATCCCCTCTCGCCCGTCAATCCGGCAAACCTCATCGCTACCTGCGGCAAGTGCCACTCCGGGGCCAACGCAAGCTTCGTCAAATATCAGCCTCACGCCAATGCATACAACCGCACCCTGAGCCCCGGCCTTTACTTCGTTCGCTTGTTCATGAACATCCTTCTCATCAGCGTTCTCAGCTTCTTCATGCTCCACACCATCCTGTGGTTGGTTCGCGCTCGATACAACCAGATCAAACATAAAGATCAGAACGGAGGCAAATAATGTCTGATTTGGCCGGCACAACTACTGCCAATCAAGCTCAGCGTTTTATTCGTCGCTTCACGCCCGCGCAACGCTATATGCACGCTGTACTCTTCACATCCTTCCTCGGGCTCGCTGCCACAGGTCTCCCGCTCCGCTTCAGGGAAAGCATGTGGGCGCGCGCCCTCTCCAGGCTCGTCGGTGGATTCGGCGCCATTCTCTTCATGCACAAATTCTTCGCCATCATCCTCTCCATCGCTTTTCTGATCCACGTCAAGGAAATCATTCAGCGCGGCATCATCAACCGCGAGAAGGGCATCTTCTGGGGCCCCACTTCCATGGTCGCAAACTGGAAAGATGTCAAAGACGTCATCGCACACATGCGCTGGTTCATCGGCCTCGGACCCAAGCCCGAGTTTGAGCGCTACGCTTACTGGGAAAAATTCGATTACTGGGCCGTCTTCTGGGGCATGGTCGTCATCGGCTTCTCCGGCTACGCCATGTGGTTCGCACCCTTCTTCGCGCACTTCCTGCCCGGTTGGGCCCTCAACGCCGTGCTCGTCATACACAGTGAAGAAGCGCTCCTCGCCATCCTCTTCATCTTCTCCATTCACTTCGTCAATACCCACATCCGTCCCGATAGTTTCCCCATGGACATGGTCATCTTCACCGGCGTTGAATCTGAAGAAGAGTTCAAGCACAAGCGCACGCTCGAGTACAAACGCATGCAGGCCGCCGGTAAACTCGAAGCAAGACTCGGTGAAGCTCCGGGAAGCTACCAGGTCCGCTTTTCAAAAATAGTCGGCTTCATCGCCATCTTCATCGGTCTCACTCTCTTGGTCTTGACTCTTACCTCGTACTTTGGCTCCTGACCGAGTGCATGTGATTTTTATCACTGAGTTTTCACGCGCTTAGGCGTCTCATCATAGCCGTGAATTTATCTAAGCTTTTCCTGCTCTCAACGCTCGCTTTTTCGCTGCTTGCCGCATCCTCCGCGGCAAGCGCCGGGCATAAACCGAAGAACTCCGACTGCCTCGCATGCCACTCTGACAACACACTCACAAAAGATCACAACGGAAAACCGGTCAGCCTCTTCGTAGATGAAAATAAATTCAAGCACTCCATCCATGGGTCTCTCTTCAGTTGTGTGGACTGTCACAAGGATGTAAAGTCTTCGCCGCACGAAACAACTCCACTCAAGGTCAAGTGCGTTGAGTGTCACTCCGACGCCAACGAAGCCTACCAGCACAGCCTCCACGCCAAACCCACCAGCACCGGAGCTCCCGCAGCCAACTGCCAGGACTGTCACGGCGGCGCACACGAGGTCATGGGCGCTAGCGATCCTAAATCCCCCATCAACCGCGCCAACATTCCCGCCACGTGCGGCCGTTGCCATGGACAGAAATTCCTCATGGAATCAAATGGCCAAAGCACACAGCCCTTCATCAATTACCAGGAGAGTGTCCACGGCAAAGCCTCTGAAAATGGCGACAAATCCGCTGCCGTCTGCACAGATTGCCACAACTCGCACGCCATTCTCCCTGCCAACGATCCCGCCTCGCCCATTTACAAATTCAACGTCCCCAACACCTGCGGCAAGTGTCACAACGGCGTTGAAAAAACTTACCTCAAGAGCATCCACGGCAAAGCCGTCACCGCTGGCAACGAACACGCACCCACCTGCACCGATTGCCACGGCATCCACTCCATCAAATCGCACGTCGATCCAAACTCCTCTGTCTCCGAACAGAACCTCGCCCAAACCACCTGCGCGCGCTGCCATGAAAGTGTCCGCCTCACAAAAGAATTTGGCGTCGCCGGCAATCGCGTCTCCACCTACCTCGACAGCTACCACGGCCTCGCCTCTGAAGGCGGCTCCGTCGTCGTCGCCAACTGCGCAAGCTGCCACGGCGTGCACAACATCCTCCCGTCCAGCGATCCTGATTCAACCATCAACCACGCCAACCTCGACAAGACCTGCGGCCAATGCCACAAAGGCGTCACGCAGCGCTTTACTCTGAACAAAGTCCACGTCGGCCGCGAAACAAAGAATGACGCAGGAGCCATCGCCACTCGCTGGGTTCGGTTCATCTACATTCCGCTCATCATCCTCGTCATCGGCGGAATGTTGCTCCACAACATCCTTCTCTGGTTCAGCAAAACACGCGCCATCCGTCGTTCGCAGACTCGCTTCGTCCAGCGCATGACTCCGCAGCAGCGCTGGCAACATCTGGTTCTGCTCTCCAGTTTCATCATCCTCGTCATCACCGGCTTCGCGCTCAAGTACCCCACCTCGTGGTTCGCTGAGGTCTTCGGAATGGGCGAACATCTGCGCGGCATCATCCATCGTGTCGCCGGAGTCGTTCTCATCTGTGCGGGCGTCTATCACGTCTTCTATCTCGCCCTGCAGCGTGAAGGCCGTAGCCTCCTCGTCTCGCTCGCGCCCGGGCCAAAGGACGCCATCGACATCTGGACCGCCATGCGCTTCCATCTCGGACTCAGCAAAGTCAAACCGCAATTCAACCGCTTCAACTACGCCGAAAAAGCCGAGTACTGGGCGCTCGTCTGGGGCACAGCTCTCATGGCCGTTACCGGCGTCATGATCTGGGCCAACGTCTGGGTCGGCAATCTTCTCGCTCGATGGTGGGTCGATGCCGCCACCGCCATCCATTTCTACGAGGCCATTCTCGCAACCCTCGCCATCATCGTTTGGCACTTCTACCAGGTCTTCTTCGACCCCGATGTCTACCCCATGAACTGGGCCTGGTGGGACGGAAAAATGGACGAAGCACACTACAAGCACGAGCATCCGCTGGATAAGGATGCAGCCACGAATGTTGTTGCAATCGAAACAGAAAAACCATCTGAAAAAACTGAAAATGGAGACTAACAAATGAAGATCAGCACAGCATCGTCACTCCTGGTGGCAGCCCTTCTCGCCATCGCACCTGCAATCTCAATCGCACAGGATGCACCCACACTCTACAAGTCCAAGTGCCAGATGTGCCACGGCGATCAGGGACAGGGAAAGCCGGCCATGAACGCACCGAAACTCGCCGGAACTACCAAGTCAGCTGCCGATATCGACGCGCTTTTGACCAAGGGAGGCGCTCCAAAAGCTCCTCACACCAAGGCCATCTCCGGCTTGACGCCTGAGCAGGCAAAGAGCCTGGCAGACTTTGTTAAGGGAATGAAATAACACTGCTTTTCTTTTTGCCAGGCCGTGCTCAAAGCCTGAGGGTCCTCCGGCGCGCTGCTCCTTTTCATTCGATGATGGTCTAGAATAAACATCATCGAATCAAAAGGAGTAGCTATGCGCCGCCTGGCATTTATTTTCTTCGCTCTAATCCTCGCTCTATCCTGCGTCCAGCCCTCAAAAGCTCAAGGTGCGCCCACTCAAATCGGCGCCGATCAGCCTTACACCGTCGAATACTATTACAAAGTTCAGTGGGGACATCAGCAGGAATTCCTCGAACTGTTTCTTAAGAACCATTACCCGCTGCTCAAACGGATCGTTGCGACAGGGAGAATGCTGTCGGTCAAGATCGATACGCCGGCGTATCACACCACGGAGGAT
>DAHXOQ010000154.1 GCA_027364815.1 Acidobacteriaceae bacterium
CAAGCGCGTTCCCGGCAAGGAGGCGACGATTCTCGACAGTGCGCACAATCTGCGTGAGGTGCAGATGATTGCCATCGCGGAGGATGATTCACTCGTGCGCTGGAAAAAACTGGAAAAGCCGGTGATTGCTGCGCCCCCCGCAGGAATTGAAGCGACTGGATTTCGTGATCCGTGTCTTTGGAGCGAGGTTGGAACAGATGGAAATGAGCAATGGTTTTTGATTGTCGGCTCCGGGATGCGAGGTGTAGGAGGATGTGCGCTGCTCTATCGCGCGAAAACGGGGAGCAAGTTGCGCGAGTGGGAGTATCTGCATCCCCTGGTTGTTGGCAAGAAAAATGCAAAGACGTGGCCTGAGACGACAGGCGACACCGTTGATAGTGGAGAGATGTGGGAGTGCCCGGATTTTTTTGCGCTTGATAGAAATCATTGCCTGCTCTATTCAACCGAGCGCAAGGTCTTTTGGACGACGGGTATTTATAGCGATCTGAAATTCAAACCAAACCAGAGTGGATTGCTGGACCACGGTGCATTTTATGCGCCGAAGAGTTTTTTAACGCCGGATGGAAGGCGGATTCTCTGGGGCTGGATCACGGAGACGCGGCCTGAGGCGGAGTTTCAGCGCGCTGGGTGGGCAGGAGTGATGAGTCTGCCGCGTGAGTTGGGCGTGAATGATGGAAAGCTCACGATTAAACCTGCGGCCGAAGTGCTGAGCCTGCGCAGTGTGAAGGAAGCTGTGACGATCAGAGAAGGCGCGCCGGTTCATAGAAAACTTGCGAATCTGCGCCGCGAGATTGTCATCGGGAATCTTTCCGCAAAGCAGGGATTGACGCTGCGCTTGAATCAGAACGGCAAAACTCTCTGGCAGCTTACTCTTGATGGGTTTCAGGGATTGGCTCACGTTGAGGCAAATGAGTTCAAATTGCCAATCGGCGCAGCACCTGCGCTGCGGCTCTTCCTCGATGGTTCGGTGATTGAGGCCTTCTTTGGGGAGAGTGAGGCGATAACCGCGCGCGTTTACGGACTCCTTCCCGGTGAAGCGGAGTTGGAGTTGACGAGCGCGGGTGAGGGCCTGATTACCGGTGAAATCTTTGAATTGAAAACAATCTCACCGGACAAAATGTCGAGCGAGTACCCGGCGGCTTAATTTGTTTGATGACACTTCAACATTCATTGAATGTAGTTGTGGAAGTTGAATAAGCGTGTGCAGACACCGTGTATGATGAATTTCAATTGTGAGTTGTGGAGGGTGAGATGGCGCTCGATCGTCGCAGGTTTCTGAATGTCTGTTCGCTGGCTGGTGTGGGTTCAACGTTGATGCCGGGGATTTTGTATTCCATGGCAGCAAAAGCAGAAGGTGATGCGAAGCCTTTCGTCGTGACTGACGCGATGATCGATGAGGCGGCGAAGCTGGCCGGCGTCGGGCCTTTCACCGCCGAGCAGAAAAAGCAGATGCGCACATCGCTGGCGTCGCAGCATGGTGCGTATGATTCAATACGCGCGTTGAAAATTCCGTACTCAGTTGCGCCGGCCTTTGTTTTTCATCCGTTGCCTGCCGCGAAACGTGTGAAATTAGACGCTGATGGTGAGAAAAATGAACGTGTCCATGGAATTCAAATCTCATCGAAACTCGTTGTTAACCCCTCAAATATAGAGGATTTGGCTTTTGCTACGGTTCGACAATTATGGGATTTATTGCAAACACAGAAGATTACATCCCTCGCGTTAACCAAAATGTACATCGCTCGTCTGAAGCGGCTCGATGCAAAACTGCACTGCGTGATTACGCTGACTGAAGAGCGCGCGTTGAAGCAGGCGAAGATTGCAGACGAAGAGATAGCCGCGGGTAAGCATCGCGGCCCGTTGCATGGAATTCCCTGGGGCGCAAAGGATTTGCTGGCGGTGAAAGGCTATCGCACTACCTGGGGCGCGGGCGGATTTGAGACGCAGGAGTTTGACGCCGATGCAACTGTCGTCGAGCGGTTGGATGCGGCTGGCGCAGTGTTGATTGCGAAGCTTTCACTCGGCGCACTGGCGATGGGCGACAAATGGTGCGGTGCACGAACAAGAAATCCATGGAATCTCGATCAGGGTTCGAGTGGGTCATCGGCCGGTTCGGCAAGCGCTGTTTCGGCAGGGTGCGTGGGATTTGCAATTGGCTCGGAGACGCTGGGATCGATCAGTTCGCCTTCAACAAGATGCGGAGTGACGGGATTGCGGCCGACCTTTGGATTTGTGCCGCGCACAGGTGCCATGGCGTTGAGCTGGACAATGGATAAGCTCGGACCGATTGCTCGATCAGCAGAAGATTGCGGCTTGATTTTACACACAATCGCAGGCCCAGACGGGAAGGATACGTCGGCAACTGATGTTGAGTTTCAACTCTGGCATGCACAGGACGCAAAAACAGTGCGCGTGGGCTATTTGAAAAGTGCATTCGATCTTCCGCCTGAAGTGAAGGAGCAGCCAGCCGCGCCGAATGAGACCGCCGAGCAGAAGAAGCAACGCGAAGAGCAGAATCACGGCGCCTATGCTGCGCGTGAGAGACGCCTTTACGACAGGCGCTTTGAGCTGGCCGCGCTCGATAAGCTGCGCGCAATGGGCTATGAACTTGTGCCGCTCGAGTTGCCTAAACTCCCCTACGATGCGATTGCGCCGTTGCTGACAGCCGAAGCCGCGGCAGCATTTGATGATCTGACCCGCTCCGGTCGCGATGCCCTGCTGACCGAACAATCTCCTGACGACTGGCCGAATGCCTTCCGCACAGCACGCTTCTATCCTGCGGTGGAGTACATTCAGGCGAATCGTGCGCGGACACTGGTCATCGAGCAGATGCGCGCGCTCTTTGAGAAAGTCGACATCATCGTCGCATCATCATTTGATGGCGCGCAACTCACCGCAACCAATCTCAGCGGCCACCCCGCGCTGATTCTGCCAAATGGTTTGCGCGGCTCCGACGCCCCGCATCCTCCCGCGATTGATGATGGCAACAACGATGATATTGGCGGCCCGAATACTCCCGTGAGTTTGACCTTCCTGGCTGCGCATTACAACGATGCGACACTGGTGGCATTTGGTCGCGCGTATCAGGAGGCGACCAGCTTCCACCAGTTGCATCCAAAGGTTGACTGATTTTTTTGTGAAAAATTGCGCATGACATTGGTTGAAATTGAGAACGTGACAAAGCAATACGCGCGGCAATCGCGCCCCGCTGTTGATGCGGTGAGCCTGACCGTGAATGCAGGCGAGACCCTGGGAATTGTCGGCGAATCGGGATCAGGAAAGACAACGCTGGCGAGGATGGTGCTGGGGCTGATTAAGCCAAGCACAGGAAAGATTCGCGTGGCAGGAGTTGACCTGGCTCAGGCGACGGCGGCCGAGATCCGCGCAACACGTCGACAGATGCAGCCGGTTTTTCAGGATCCATATGGCGCGCTCAATCCCCGCATGAGGATTAGTGAGATTGTTGCTGAGCCGCTCGTAATTCATCGCGAGAGTTGCGGAAGATTGTCGCGCGCGGCGTTGAGAGTGCGGGTGATTGAATTGCTTGGCGAGGTAGGGCTTGACGAATCGGCGCTGAATCGTTTTCCGCATGAGTTCTCCGGTGGGCAGAGGCAGCGAATCAATATTGCGCGCGCCCTGGCGTTACGGCCAAAGCTGGTAATTCTGGATGAGCCAGTCTCGGCGCTCGACGTAAGCGTAGGCGCGCAGATTGTGAATTTGCTGCGCGCGCTTCAACAACAGTACGGGCTGACTTATCTTTTCATCTCGCACTCCATGCCGCTGGTGCGCTACTTGTGTACTAGCGTTGCGGTGATGCGGCAGGGAAAAGTGGTGGAGTTGGGCGAGACGGTCAGCCTTTGCGCAAATCCGCAGCAGGAGTATACGCGGCAGTTGATTGACGCAACACCTGAGTTGCCTGTTTGTGCGGCGTAGTTAAAGATAAAAAAAATCAGCGGCGAATTGATGAAGGATTTTTCCTCCCTCAATTCGCCGCTGTATTTTGCGCCGGGCAAGTTACTGCTTCGGCTGAGCTGGCTGTGCACTCTGATCTGCCGGTTTAGCCGGCGCCGGTGTCGTTGTAGCTGGTGTTGCTGCCGGTGTCGCTGTAGTCGGCGTTGCTGCCGGAGTCGCTGTTGGTGCTGGCGTAGATGTGCCTGGCTGTGGAGCTGCGCTGGGCTGGCCCGGTGTCGCGGGTTGACCATTGGGATTTGGCTGGCCTGGACGCATTGGCATTCCACCGGGGCGTGCGCCCATCGGACGCTGCGGAGGCTGCGGACGCACTGGCGGCTCAGTTACATCGAGGAGCTCAACATCAAAGATAAGGTCAGACTTGGGTGGAATACTCGGATGCGCCTTGGGATCGGGGCTGGGCATTCCGCGCAGACCATAACCAAGCTGCCAGGGAATAAAAATGCGGCGCTTGCCTCCGATGTGCATTCCCTCAAAACCCTGATCGAAGCCGGGGATGGTGCGACCCTGACCTTGTATGAATTGAATGGGCTGGCCCGCTTCTTTCTTGGGCTTGCCATCTGCGTCGAGCTCGGGCTTGCCGTCTTTCCCAATCACCGGAGCCTCAGGGTGGTCGTGCGAGGAATCAAACTTGGTTCCATCGGCGGCCAGATAGCCTGAGTAATGGATGGTGTAAAGCTTGCCGGTCTCCGCCAATGCGCCTTTACCAATTAGTGCATCCTGATATCGAAGTGATATCGCATACAAAGTCTTGGTTATTGCCTTGATAGGAGGTATCCCGGCCGGAAGCTTGGTGGCGCTTGTGGCTGTAGCTGCCGGAGCCTTGGGTTTTGTGGCCGTCGTGGACTTGCTAGTGGCTGTGCTCGCCGGCTTGGTTGTGGTTTGCGCGCTGGAGGCAACTGTTGCGCCAGCAAGTATCAATGCTAGTAAGATCGACCGTTTCATTCGAGAAGAAGCTCCTGAAAGTAACTACCTCAAAGTCTATCAGTGCGAGTGTTGTCAATGCACCCCAAAACAGTTAGACGCAGGCGATTGTGCGGATGCTCAATGAAAATAGGTGCATCGGGCTACCTGAAAATTGTACATTTGAGTATGGTGAACGAAATCCTGCACCTTTTACGTCTACTTTGGCTTCCTATTGCCTCGCTCTGCGGTGGTGCTCTCAATACAATTGCTGGCGGTGGCTCGTTTCTCACCTTGCCTCCCCTCATCGCTTCCGGCGCTGCGCTGCATGGCGGTATTGTCACGGCACAGGCCACAAATACCGTTGCCCTTTGGCCGGGGCAGTTGACTTCAACATATGGATTCCGCAAGGACCTGAAGGAGCACCGCAAGCATCTCCTGCCGCTGGCCATTGCGGCTGGTATTGGCGGTGCGGCTGGCGGGCAACTCCTGCTCAGAACAAACAATCATCAGTTTGGACAATTGCTCCCGTGGCTGCTGCTCTTTGCTTCGATTCTCTTCGTCCTCAGCTTTCCCCTCGGCAGTTGGCTCGCTTCCCGCACCGGTGGTTCCCGGTCCAATGTCTGGATGTTTTTCGGTATGTTGGTGGTGAGCATCTATGTTGGTTACTTTGGCGCGGGCGGCGGATTCCTCGTGCTGGCTGTGCTCGGCGTTTGCGGCGTGCAGAATATCCATGAGATGAATGCGCTCAAAGTGGTCACGGCTATTGTCTCTCTGGGAATTCCTGTTGTGACCTTCATCGTTGCCGGGCGCGTGGCTTGGGGGCATTGTTTGGTGATGGCCGGCATGGCGGCGATTGGCGGCTTTCTCGCGGCGCATTATGGGCGCCGGGTTAATCCCACAATCATGCGCTGGATTGTCTCCCTGATTGGTTTCGTCACGGCTGGATACTTTTTCTGGCTGAGGCCGTAAAACTCCCTCATATCATCCAAGTGATTTGTGTCAGGGCGCGACTTTCAGTCGTGCCGCAAAATTCCACATCAAAATCCCGGGCTTTAGCCCCTGCGTTAGACTTGTTGTGAATGATTGCGTTCTTTCAGCACTTCGGATTGCGTGGCCGCGGCGGTGGTGCGCGGATACTGCGCGCTCTGATTGATTGCGATCATCCGCCGGCTATCAGCATCCACCTCTATCCATCTGAGATGGATCAATCTCTGATGGAGGAGATCCTCTTGCCCATGCGACCGCATTTGGGCAAGCTCGAGGCCTTCCGCTATGCGCCGATTGTTTGGACGCTCGATGGACTTTATAGAAATAGCTACGAGAAGAAGCTCAGGCAATTATTAATTGCCCGCGGCGTGCGTTTGTTGGTGATTACTCCGCATGGATATGAGACCGTGCCTGCGGTTAATGTCGCGCGGGAATTAAAAATACCTTTTGCATTTTACGTCCAGGACGATCTTGCCTATGTCTCCCACAAACACCAGCTCCTGAAACAGATGATTGCGGCGAATGGCGAAGGCTGGCGCAATGCAAGCGTGCGCTTCGTAATCAGCAGAGAAATTGGCGAGGAGTATTCGCGCCGCTATGGGCAGCGCGAGTTCGTAATCGTGACCGATGGATTGCGCCAGATTGCGCCTGCGCCCCGGCCGATCGTTGAGAAATCGCTGCGCGTTTATTTTATGGGCCTGTATCACTTCAGCTATAACCCGAATCTGCGCGCCTTTCTGGATTGCCTCAAGATTCTGCGCGCCCGGTTGCCGGATTGGAAAATTGAGTTCACCGCCCGCTGCGGAAGGATTCACTTTCAACCCGATCAAGAGGACAAGGTGACAGTTCTGCCCTACGCCACCGAGCGCGAAGTTGAAAGTGATCTTGTCAATGCCGACATGCTCTATCTGCCGCTGCCGTTCGCGGAGAACGCGCAGGCGAGGAGCCGTTTCAGTTTGTCCACAAAGTTGGTCACCTATTTAGGCAGCG
>DAHXOQ010000155.1 GCA_027364815.1 Acidobacteriaceae bacterium
GAAAAGAAGGCCGGCGCGTAAGTGCCCGCTGACTTTCTGCACTCGATCTTAAAAATATTTCAGCGCACTGAGCCAGCAACTTATTTCCGCAAAACAAATGGGCGGGGAATCATCCCCGCCCATTCATATTTCACTTACCTCAACATCAGACTAGAAAGGTTGTGCTGACTAAGTGTCGTGTCAACATACGAATATTTCGTTGCAAATAAACGTATTGAGTTGTCAAATCATCACTGCGTTTTCTGGCTTGTGTAAACATGCTAGGCAATTCGGTCCACTCCATCACAGGTTGTTTACAGAATTACATCCACACACCCACGAGCCAAAGGCTCATTCTCCCGACAACCGCCGGTTCCGTCAGTCCATCAGGTCCGTCATTGTGGTTTCGCCTGATGCGGTGCCTCCAACCACTTCCGTACCCTCTGCTGTACGCTGGCGAGATCGGCGGGGGTCAGATGAGACGCGGTGTCGTCTCGTAACTTCGCGACCTGTTTCGGGTCCAAGGCGGTCCAATTTCCAACAGCCGCTAGGACAAGCCAGAAATAAGCTTCCGTGTAATCCTGAGGCTCGCCTTGGCCCTTTACGTACATTAGCCCAAGGCCATATTGAGCCGGATAATAACCCTGCTCAGCCGCCTTACGAAACCAAAGAGCAGTCTGGGTGTAGTCCTGGGACACGCCACGGCCTAGGAGGTACAAAATCCCAAGTTCGCTCTGCGCGCCAGCATCTCCCTGCTCAGCCGCCTTGCGAAACCAGCGAGCCGCCTGAGAGTCGTCTTGGGGCACGCCTTTGCCGTTGTGGTAAAGCAAGCCAAGTTTAGATTGTGCCTTAACATGCCCCTGCTCTGCCGCCTTACGATACCAGTACGCTGCTTGTGCGTAATCCTGCGGCACGCTTTGGCCGTAGTCATACGAACCTCCGATGATGAATTGCATCTCAGAATCGCCTTGCTGTGCCGCCTTGCGACACCGAAGTGCCGCATGAGCATGGTCCTGGGCCGCTTGAGCGTAGTCCAGCGGCCCATCCAGGCAGTACAAAGCCCGGAGGAGCACTTGCGCCTCAGCATAGCCTTCCTCTGCCGTCTCGCGAGACCACGCTGCAGCTTGCGCGATGTCCTGTGGCACACCAGGACCAAGTAGGTAGAAATACTCAAGCCTATTACGCTTGACTGTATGATATCTGGCGCTTAATTGTTCGTATGCCGCCAGAGTAATCTCTTCCGGAAACTCAGGACCGTACTCAACCAATAGATGCTCGATTCGCATTTTCGCGGGGTTTTGGAACCACGCTATTCCGTACTTCCCAGAATTCAGGACAGATGTCGTGCGAAGAGTCGCAACGATGATCTCGCGAGTCTGTCGGTCGGCTTGCATGCATTCCGCTGCCCTTTGCCTAACCTGGGGCAATATGGCCAAAATCCGGGAGCGTAACGGCTCGTCAGAAACGTGGGCAATTTCGTCGATGTCTTCGCCCTTAAGGAAATTTACAACTTGCGCGGCGAGGGTTCTAGCCACGTTATGGTCCATTTGCGAGGAGTAAATGTTACAAAGATCCTCAGCCAAATCAATCTGTATTACGCGCAAACACATTTCATACGACCGTTCTGCTCGTTTGAGGAAAAACCGCGACAAAAGCCCCATGTCTATGTCCTCCGTAATATTCTGAAAGTCGCACCAGGTGCGATGAGGATGATTGTAAGCACCGCACATTGTATGGAGGCAAGGTGCAGTAGCCATCCCTACGCATTGGGGACGAATGTCCTAAGTCTCTTTACTTGGCCAGGAGCGTAGTCTCTGTCTAAACCAGATGGGCGTTCACGATCTCGCGCACATACTTGGCTCGGAGCAATCTCTCCTTCTTGTTGTTGACAGCCTCTTTGGCAGCGAATGCGTAGTCGTTCGGCGGATGCTCTCCGAATTCAACCAGAGATGCCTTCACGGAAGGAATATCCAGTTTACTCAGGTCAGCATGAAACTCACACAGCGTAATCAAGAGAGTAAAAGCATTCGACTTCCCGTACCAGAATGAATCGGCACGTAATCGTAGGCGGTTGAAGAAGGCGGCTGCAAGCTCAATCTTCTTTATAATCTCGTCTTTTTCCGGAAACTTATCAGTTTTGGACTCAAGGTATCGGGTCGCGCTGTCATTCCGATTGTAGTAGTCGTCGAGGATTGTGGCCAAGACATTGAGGGTGAACATCAAGTGCACCTGACGCGATATTTCATATTTCGTAAACATTGAAGAGTCGAGTAGGAGACGCAGATATGCATTTGCGTTCTGGGACTCAGCCCATTTCGCGAATGCGGGCGTGATGTTGGGATCGAATTCATGACGGTTTGGCGATATGCTTTCTTCTGCATCGGGGTCATCTTTTAGTTCGCCAGCGAGCAGTTTTGCCACCAGCATGAACTCTGAAGAGCCAAATTCCGTAGACAACTTCTCGATCGCAGATAAAGCATAGAAAGTGCGATTGAGTCTCTTAAAGACCTCAATAATCTGTTCGTCCTCCTGTCTGAGATTGAGGTCGATAATAGCGATCTCATATTTGAGGAAGGCTTCCTTCGCGGTGGCTGAAAGGTCCGAGTAAGATTGTCCGTCCACTTGAAAAGAATCAGCGAGGAACTCCTTTATGGAATTCATTCTCTGCTGCCCATCAACCAAGAAGGAGGTGCTGGACATCGAGTCTAGGTCAATGTCTCCGCGGGAAATGAAGATTTCAGGAAATGGGTAGCCGAGAAGAATCGTCTTGATGAAGTCGACCTTATGGGCAAGCCGCCAAACAAGCTTTCGCTGAAAGTATGGAGCGAGAATGAGCTTGCCATCTTTGATCTCATTTATGAGATCAACCAAGTAGCGCGATCGTACCTTGTATTCAATCACTTCAGAGCCTTTCTATGTTCGCGTATGACCGATGTATTTCGGACTTCGAAGAAGCATTCCGATAAATGGATACCGGCATTGATGTTATTGAACAGAACTGTGTGTTGGCTGCTGAGCCGATTGAAGAAGCCGAACCAGCTGGATTTCTCAGGAGATTGAGGCATCATATCAGGGCGGAAGTACCCAGAACTCAAATACTCCCGAAAGCTCTTTGCCATACTCCTACTATCCTTATCGCGAGGGAACTTAGACAAATCATAGTATCGATCTGTCATCTGGAAGACCAATTCACTGTATTTTTGAAATAAGTTAGGGCTTATGATCGCGATATCGAGATCGGATTCTCCCGGGGAAAAGTCACGTTTGGAGGTGTAGCTGTATCCGAGTTGCGCTGAGCCAACGATTTTAATTGAGGAGAATGATACGTCGAAGTGCTCGCGAATGGCATCGAGTATTATGAATCCGCGATCTTGGTCGTTTGAAAAGACGTAGCTGAAGTCATACAGAAACAATCGGCGGGCAATCGTCCTGTGTGCCGTCGAGTTCGCGACCATTGTACTTATCTTCAGGTCGACGCCATTCTTAAGTGTTGTCACTATGCCTCGAGTTCCGTCCTAGAGATTTCATTAGGAGTGCTGAACAGCCTCTAGAATTGTGAAAGGCAATTATAAGGGGCCCTGAGATCAAACTGAAAGACAAAATGCTGTGTCAACTAGGTTTTAATTTCGCCCGTTTAAAACCTCCGTAGCAATTGGGAAAGACTCAGTTTGAAACCATCCGCAATCGTTTTCAGCACTCGTAAACTCGGATCCTTCTTGCCGGTTTCTATTTCCGACAGGTAACTCCGGTCAACCCCAAGCATCTCGGCCATTTCAACCTGGGTCCAGCCGCGCGCGTGCCGCAGGGCGCGGACGCGATTGCCAAGTCGTACTCGAATATCAGTGGACACCTCCAGATCATCGCGTGTACGCTGTTGTTGGTGTGTAGGCAATTGCCAACATTAAGCTCATGGAGGGGTCTTACATGACAACAGATGCAGGTAGCTCCATAGATGCCATCGAAGTACCGGCATCTTTACAGAGGAAGTCCAGGGAACCGAAGAAATCGATTCAATTTCATGTCCCTCTCTCATGGTGGGAAGAACTGAATGAACTGAGCCGCGAGTTCGATCAACCCGTTGTGACCTTCCTGCGTGAAGCCACCGAGGAGTGGCTTCGCAAGGCACGCAAGGTGAGACAACAATCGGCAGCCGGCGCCCGCACCTAGCCACGTTTACGCCTTATAGTCGAGTGAACCAGCACAGGAGTCTGCCGGCGGTCGATTTCTGGAAGGGGCCGATTGAGTTCGCTCTCTCCTATACCACGCACATAGGCGTTGAAGGCCCACCGCGCGAATTGTTCGAGCAGGCGTTCGTTCTCAGCGTGAAGCCGCTGATTCTCCGCTTCTAGTCGGGAGATTCGTTCAAGTGCTTTCTGGACCTGCAATGAGCCACGCACTTGTGGCTCTCCCGTCTGTAGATTCTTCTTTCGGGCCTCAAAAGCAATTCTGATACTGTCATGCTTGTGCAGCGCCTGCCGTGTGTACTTGCAATGCAGACGTGTATATATGGCATCAATAAGCAGATTCCAGGTCAGTGGACCAGACCATCCATCGAGGATACCCACAATTGTCTGGATCTCCTGATCCTTTAGATTTCTGGACCTCTTCGTTTTCATCAGGCATCTCCACCCATCAGTTTTAATTGAGTAACATTATCGATCGCTGCTTGTCTGCCTAGGCGCGGTGGTAGGGTTTGATTCGATTTGGCAAGCGTGATGAAAGCACCCCGCGGGACAGTCGGATCGTCCAAGATCGCACAGAGTTGTTCCAAGCGTTCAACAGTCACACGATGGTGAGTGACCCATCGGTCAGCGCCATAATGGCCATCTGATTCTGCCAATTCGGCGCGCTGCAAAAGCTCTCGGGCTTCCTCAAGCTGTCGATTCACCTCGGCATTCTTGACGCCGTTGCCCTTCACACATACCAACTCTTCGCAGTTAATGCAGTCGCGGTGGATTTCGCATGGAGACATCGTGAAATCATGGATGCAGAAGCCCAGCTCAGTTGTGTGCGCCGTTGGAACTTTTAGTTGAGCGAATTCGTCTCTCGATACCAGACGGCGGTCAGGGGTGTGCCCGAGCGGACCGAACATTTGCGAGCTGTCACCGACAGCTTCTCTGATCTTGACGAGCATCTCAGTTGGACTGACGTGGTCGTAGGCTGCGTTCTGGCGCACATCCACACGGCCCGACCACTTCGCAATGTCGAGCTGACTCAACCCACCCATTTGTGCGACTGTGTTCAGGTAATGGCGAAACTGATGAGTGCTGACACGGATGCTCGTCCCATCGGCTTCCTTAAGTCCGAGCCGGTCAAACATAGAGTCCCGACCATCTTTTTTGGAACCGAGTGCATCGTTTATGAAATCTGTCGGGACCGGCTCGATCATGCACAAATATGTCGAATGGGTGCGACGCAGCTCATTCGTGCGAACGAGCAACAGGGCTTCGCTGTACCGAAGCCCTGTCTCTTTGTTCAAAACGGGGAAACCCCGCGGAAGAAGCGACACGACGGCTCTTTCAACATCGTCGAAGAGAAACGCTACTCTCCCTGCGACGATTTTACGTTCGATTCCGTGGGACGAGCACCATATATTTGAGTCCTTCACGCCGATGATCCTGGCGACATCTTCTGTCGTTAGGTAAGCGCTCGATCGCATGTGCTCTGCACCTGGTGGCAGGAACAATCGATCAGGATTGTTTTCGTACCATGCAGCGATTTCGCGTGCCGGTGCGCTTACTGCCTTGAGCTTAGAAATTGCCTCGCTAACTACGTCTGACATCCCGCTATAAACTGGTTTGACCATCGGCGGGGCTCCTTTCGATGGCCACCAGCGCATCAGAACCCGGGTTTCAGTCGGCGTCTGCTGAGTGATCTCACAATTCACAGGCAGGAGCAGCACTTCGCTGATCCTGCTCGGTGCAGCCAGGAGAATAGCAGTCACGGAGGTTACGAGTATGTCCCCAGGGTCCTTTGCTAGATGAAATGCCCTCGGCAGCGCCGCAAGTGCAGCGTCTGTCGGCATCTTAGCCGAACGCCGTTCGTCGAACTCCATGCCAACTCGTTGAGTGTCCGAGGGCCGGTGCAACGTATTGCGCCAGCGGACCGGAACGGCAGTAAAGCCGCTCTCGGTAATGAATGCAGCGAGTTGTTCGAGGTCACCGCCCAACCTGTATGTAAGGGCCTCGACGAACCTGCGCCTGATAACATTAGCCGCCATGTCGAACACGTGCCCGTTGATCTGCTCAATTGCAGCGCTACAGAGTTCCGTATCGAGAGCCTGCGCGAGGGCCTTGAGAGCGTACAGCCTGCCATGAACAAACTTCTTCGGTCTAAGACCATGCATGTATCGGAAATAGGCTTTGGCGAATGATAGAAACGGCTCTCTAAAAGGGACTTGGGCCTTGTTGTCATCAGAGAACGCGTAAAAATTGACGCGAACTCTCTTATTTCCTCGTCCTTTTAGGTCCAGATAATCGGTTACATCCCAAACGTTTTCGTCGAAGTCGAGGTCAGCTCCAAACATATGCAAATCTGCACGGGCAGATTGGATAAACCCGCGAAGATTATCACTACCAGAAAGTTCGGGACGAGGACAAAACACGACCGCACTAGCCATTCGATTCTTCCTCCGTTCCCGCCTTGATCTCGGTGCACCGCCTTACAACATCTGCGACAGCAAGAATCGTTCGGTCATTGACGCTGGCTATTCGTTTGTCAGTCTGGGAGAGCAGTCGCTCGCGCTCCTCCATTAGGAAGTCAAGTACTCGCTCGTGTGGACCGTCAAGCCATGGTTCGAAGCAGCGGCACGTATAACACGCAACTGGAGCAAGCAATCCACAGA
>DAHXOQ010000156.1 GCA_027364815.1 Acidobacteriaceae bacterium
GGAGTGATTGCGCCGATGGTTGCAGCGCGAAACGCGCATGAGGATTTTTTTGTGATGCTGGCCGGTTCCGGCGTTCCGGGGGATCAGATCATCGTTGAGCAGGGGCGCCTGATTGCGATGGCAGAAGGCGAGGACAAAAAGAAGGCCGACGAAGATGCGATTGCGCAGCAGAAGATCTTAACGACGATTGAAACCGAAAAGGATGCTGCGGTGCGCGACAAGGCTCTGCACGAGATTCTGCTCGGCGCGGGAATTCCCGAGCAGCAGATCGACCGCCAGATCAAGGCGATTACGTCGCCGTGGTTTGAGTACTTCATCAGTTACAATCCGGCAACTGCGTTGAGCAAACTGACGATTCCTGTTCTGGCGCTGAACGGAGAAAAGGATATGCAGGTTCCTCCCAGGCAGAATCTGCCGGCGATTCGCAAGGCTCTTGATGCGGCTGGCAACAAGCATTATGAGGCTGACGAGTTGCCGGGATTGAATCATCTTTTTCAAACCGCCAGGACCGGCGCGCCGAGCGAGTATGCGGAGATTGAAGAGACGATTGCACCCTCAGTGTTGAAACAGATTGGGGATTGGATTCTGGCGCAGAAGTAATTATTCATCACATTCAATTGCGCAGTAAATACGATACAACTGCGGGTCGCGGTCTTCAACTTGAGCGCAAAAAAATCTGAGCTCTGAAATATAGCATCGCAATCCGTCTATTGCAGGGCGGGCGCTTTGTCTTTGGAATGGGATGTGAGGCGCTTCAAGAAAAACTCCTGCAGGATGTTGGTTGCTGCAGTTTCAGCCGTTCCAATCATGGTGCCGTACAAGGTGAGCGCGACGCCACGGTCGCTGGGTGGATAGTACGAGTTTGAGATTGCGCCGGCAGTGAAGCTGCCAAGAAGACCGGAGTAATTCAATTGCTGCTTGCCGTTGTCGCCTCGGCAGAGCACAGACTCGTAGATGGCGTACCACAAGCGCGACTTTACGGAGCCTTTTCCTTTGTAGAAATATCTCGGGTCCTGATGGAAGAGCGCGGGAAAGACGGCGCCGCCCAACATGTCATTGATTGAATCAGTGGTGAACTCCGCGCCGTATCGCTTCGCGTAGCCTTCAGTTCCCTGCCCATATGTGGGAAAGGTGTTCTCTGCCTGCTGAATGCCAGCCGTGATGCCAACAAGAGTCAAAGAGACCGGATCAAAGATTGAACGTGCAGCGAGAATATATTTCTGCTTTCGAGAAAGAGGCGGAGCACTCCAATCATAGGCAATCCAGAAATTCGGAAAGACGCCCATGACGCGTTGCTGCAATTCGATGTGCAACTCTTCCTGCGCGATCTCATCCTTGTTGGCGTAGACGCGCACTTCGCTTTGCTGGGTGGCGACGGGTAGAACGATTCCGGGAATGATATGAGTCTCACCGCTCTTGAGCTCAAACTGCTGCACGAAGGTGCCCATGCCCGCTGCTGTAATCGTGACTTTGTAGTGAGCGGCAGGAAGTTTTGTGCAGGTAAAAAAGCCATTATCGCCGGAGTAGAGAATTATCACCTTGTGATTGTCTAGATTTTCGAGGCGCAGTTGTGCATTGGGGACAGCCATCTGATTTTTGTCCTGCACGGTACCGAAGAGGCTTGCTGTAGTTGCGGAAGCAGATGGATTGGCGGTCTGCTGCGGTGGATCTTCAGAAGTGTAGGATGCCGGCAAGGGCGCATCGGGAAGGTTTTCAGAAACGAGTAGCACTGGCAGATTCAAACTCTGTGCGCCTGAGGTGAGAGTGAAGAACAGATACCCCAACAGCACAAGGGTGAAAATTTTCCGATGCATCTGCCTTCGCCTCTCCTACAACTGACTCTAGAGCTATCTTACACAATTGATGTTTTTGAAATGAAAACAAACTCCAAATAGAAACCCTGGTCAGCAATTATGGAGTGGTAGAATTGCGGCAATTGTTAAACAGTAAATTTTGGAGTCTACAATGAACCGCAAATATGCAATCGGTTTTCTCCTCTTTACGCTTTGTATCCTGCCCTTATTTTCCACCACACGCGCATCGCTTGCCGCCGATAAAAAAGATGAGAAGCCGAAGCCTGCGCAGTCGATTGCCGAGCTGAAAACTCAGTTAGAGAAGATTCTGGCTGACTCGCATACGCCTGGAATGTCGATTGCCATTGTGCACCGTGACGGCGTGGAGTGGGTGGCGGGTCTTGGCACGTCCGATGTTGCAACGAATCACGCGACGAATGAGGATACGCTCTTTCGCATTGGATCAACCTCGAAAGCTTTTGCCGCGCTTTCCATTTTGAAGCTTGTTGATGAGGGCAAGCTCTCGCTCAATGATCCGGTTCACAATCTTGCTCCGGAGATTTTCTTTGAGAACAAGTGGGAGGCAACCAACCCGGTGCGGGTTGTTGATCTGCTGGAGCACACCACGGGCTGGGATGATATGCACCTGCGCGAGTATGCCAAGGACGCCAAGGGAATGACGCTGCTCGAGGGGTTGGATTACTACAAAAAGTCGCGCATCTCGCGCTGGCCTCCGGGAACACGCATGGCTTATTGCAACTCCGGCCCGCCGGTGGCAGCGTACATTGTGGAGAAGATTACGGGCAAGCGATTTGAAGATTATGTGACGGAAAATTTCTTTCTGCCCATCGGCATGAAGACTGCGACGTACTTTGAAGCGCCGTCGCCGCAGTTGACGACTCTCTATCACGACGATGGAAAGACTCCTTATCCATACTGGAATATTCTTTTGCGCCCAGCCGGCGCCATCAACGCTTCGGCACGCGATATGGCGGCGTATGTCCAGTTTTATCTGAATCGCGGCACGGTAAACGGCGCCGTAATCATGCCGGCGGCCGACATCGAGCGCATGGAAACTCCGACGCGCACATGGGAGGCGCAGCAAGGACAGAAGGCCGGTTACGGGCTCAACAACTACACCAGCTTTCATGATGGTTTCGTCTATCACGGACACAATGGCGGCGTTGAAGGCGGGCTCACCGATATGTCATACATGCCAGATGCGGGGGTGGGATATTTTTACAGCATCAATGCGGGTAACGGCGATGCGTTTGAAAAAATCGGCAACGCGATCAAGGCGTACATTACGCGCTCACTGACGCGGCCGGCGGTTCCTGCCGCAGCGCCACTGCCGGCGAATGCGGATGATTACAGCGGATGGTATGAACCCGATGCGCCGCGCAATCAGTTCACTCAGTTCATTGAACGTCTTGCCGGATTGACTTATGTGCGCTTTGCCGATGGCAAGCTGCTGACGCGCACGATGAACGAATGGGATCAGCCGGCGGTGCCTGTTGACGGCGAGCACTTCCGCTACCTGCCTACGAAAGAGTTGCCAGAGCCGATGGCGACGATCACACTGCTCAAGCCCAATAGCGAGGGGCGGTTTATTTTTTACGGCGTGACGATGAAGCGCCTGCCTGCGTGGCTGGCATGGATTGAGATTGCGCTGACGGCGTGGTTTCTGCTTGCGCTGGTTGCGACGATTGTCTATGCGCCGTTCTGGCTGATCGGCGGATTGTTCAAATCGCGGCGGCGCCCTGAGGAGCGCGCGATTCGTCTCTGGCCACTCATCGCGGTTCTGAGCCTGGCGGCGTTCATAGCTTTAGTGATCACCTCGGCTCCTGATGCGATTGATCGGCTCGGCAATTTGACCTTCTATTCATTTGGGTTATACGCGACAACGCTGCTCTTCGCGATCGCCTCATTCATGGCCTTTGCCTCCTGCGTTATTGCGCTCAAAAAACCGATTCGCCCCTTTGTGCACTGGTACCACCGCTTCATCATCCCGACGCTGGTGATTGCGACGGTCTACCTGATGTGGTGGGGTGTGATCGGAATGCGCACCTGGCACTGAGAACAGTGCTGCTGAATATTAAAAAGCCCCACTCGATTGAGCGGGGCTTTTTTGTATGGAAAGATGCTACGTCTATTGCAATGCGGGGGCTTTGTCAGTTGAATGGGTAGTGATCCCCTTGAATACAAACTCCCGCACAAGGTTCTCAGCCGCACTCGCCCCGATGCCTATGAGTGAATTGAGAAAAGTAAGCGACACACCCCGATCACTCGCCGGGTAGTACAAGTTTGAAATTGCGCCGGCCGTCACGTTGCCCAGAAGGTGCGAGTAATTAAACTGCTGCCTGCCGTTGTCGCCACGGCAGAGAACGGACTGAGAGATTGCGTAGAAGGTGCGCGATGTGTAACTTCCCGTGCCCTTGTAGAAATATCTCGGGTCCTGGTGAAAGAACGCAGGATAAACTGCCCTGCTCATCAATACGCTAATCGTATCCGTGGCGAAGGCTGCGCCGTAACGTTTTGCGTAACCCTCCATCCCCTGCCCATAGGAGGGGTATGTATTTTGCCCCTGCTGCATGCCGGCGATCATTCCAACGGCGAGGAACGACATTGGATCAAGTATTGAATGTGAGACAAGATGGAATTTTTGCTTTGAGTTCATCGCAGGCGCGTTCCAATCAAAGGAACTATAGAAATTCGGAAAGACGCCAAGCACGCGCTGCTCTTCTTCGATGTGAATTTCTTCCTGCGCAATCTCATCCTTGTTTGCGTAGACGCGCACCTCGCTGGTCTGCGTTGCCAGGGGCAGCACAATTCCAGAGATGATGTGCGTGTCCGCGCTTTTGACCTCAAAATCAGAAGATTCGTATCTTCCCATTCCAGGTGCAGTAATCACGAGCCGGTAATGACCGGGGGGCAGGTCAGTGAAATTGAATGAGCCATTGTCAATCGAACTCATACTCTGCTCGATGTGATCTTTGAGATTCTCCAGACGCACAAGTGCTCCTGGAACGGCGAGACCATTCGGGTCCTGCACAGTTCCAAAGACACTACCCTTCTGCGCGGCGACAGGGTGTTTTCCGGTTGAAGAGTTTTGCGATTGCTGCTCTGCATCGTCATCGATTTGCATGGCAGGATCAGGCGCATTCGGCAATGATTCGGCTTCCAATTGCGGAGCAGATCTCAAATCAGTCCGGGGCTCCTGTCCGGAAGCAACCTCAGCCAATAATGCGTAAGCCAGTAAGATGCAAGCGGCTGCACTCAAAATCGCCACCCACTTCATGAATGGAAGATTAAATCCGACGTTGCTGCGTTCAGCACTTGCACTCCTTGTTGGCATAGATTGGTTTTTCCCCGCGTTCGGAACCCTCATTGTTAGTTTGACTGGCGTGCCGCCTTGATGACTGTGCACTTATGAGCAGTAAGTTCGAGGGATCACCCCCGAATTCCTATAAGACGTTTGAATTGAATCAATGTATGCGGGCTATTCAATGACATTTCAATCATCTTAATATCGGCTTGAAAATAAAGGCCCCGCTCAGTTGAACGGGGCCTTTATGTTGAGCAGATTGGATGGCAGATTAGTCTTTTTCGTGGGCTGAAGCAATCTTGGCTTCGGCTTCCTGAATGACTTGCAGTGCGTTGTCGTAGCGCTCGGGATCTTCGCCGGCTTCGTTCCACATCTTGTGACCGCGGTCGAGTTGCTCGTTGGCACGGTCCACGTTGATCTCTTCGGGCCTGAGTGCGTCGTTGGCGAGGATGGTCACGCGATCAGGGAGGACTTCAACAAAGCCCCAGCTCACGTTGTAACGATGGATCCCATTGGCGCCAATCAGAGTGACATCGCCGGCGCCGAGTTCTGCGAGCAAAGGTGCGTGGCCGTAGAGAACTTCGAAGTAGCCGTTTTTTGCGGGCAACTCGACGGCATCAACGGTGTGCTCAAAGAGCACGCGCTCCGGAGTGACCAGCTTGACCCGTAATTGATTGGTTGCGTCGGCCATAAAATCCTTTTCAGATGTCAGAAATCAGAAATCAGGGGTCAGTAGAAGCAGATAGTTAACTCAATAAAACTCAACTGAACCCTGACATCTGACATCAGTTTATCCTTGTTGCATCTTGGCTGCGGTTTCCAGCACTTCGTCGATCGAGCCCTTCATGTAGAAGGCCTGTTCGGGAACGCTGTCATGCTTGCCTTCGATGATTTCCTTGAAGCTGCGAACGGTGTCGGCGATCTTCACATAACGACCCTGGATGCCGGTGAACTGCTCGGCAACGTGGAAAGGCTGCGAGAGGAACTTCTGCACCTTGCGGGCGCGGGCGACGGTAAGCTTGTCGTCTTCGCTGAGTTCGTCGATACCGAGAATGGCGATGATGTCCTGCAGATCCTTGTAACGCTGCAAGATGCGCTTGACGCCCTGCGCCACGTCGTAGTGCTCTTGCCCGACGATGCGCGCGGAGAGAATGCGCGATGTGGAAGCGAGAGGATCGACGGCGGGGTAAATTCCCAGCTCTGATAAAGGACGACTCAACACGGTTGTGGCGTCCAAGTGAGCGAAGGTTGTGGCCGGAGCGGGATCAGTCAAATCGTCGGCGGGAACGTAGACGGCCTGAACAGAAGTCACAGACCCCTTCTTGGTTGAAGTGATTCTCTCCTGCAGCTCGCCCATTTCGGTGGCGAGGTTCGGCTGGTAACCGACGGCTGAAGGCATACGGCCAAGCAGCGTTGAAACCTCTGAGCCGGCCTGCGTGAAGCGGAAGATGTTGTCGATGAAGAGCAGCGTGTCGGAACCTTCTTCGTCACGGAAATACTCGGCGACGGTGAGTCCGGTAAGCGCCACGCGCAGACGCGCTCCTGGCGGCTCGGTCATCTGGCCGTAAACGAGCGCGGCCTTCGAGTTCTTGTAATCGCCCGGCTTGATGACGCCCGACTCGCTCATTTCAAGCCAGAGATCGTTGCCTTCACGGGTGCGTTCGCCGACGCCGGCAAAGACCGAGTAGCCGCCGTGATTT
>DAHXOQ010000157.1 GCA_027364815.1 Acidobacteriaceae bacterium
CACGCGTGGTTGGCAGCGCATCGGTTACAACGGTCTCCTCCCATACAACCTCTATAAGGATGCAACCCTCCGCACCCGCCATATTGACGCCAGGCTTGCGACCAACATCAGCATCGCGTACGTCATGGGTACAGGCGATACGGTCCCCGATGCTCTCGAAGCACTCGGCCTCAAAACCCACATACTCACTCCCGACGAACTTCGCTCCGCCGACCTCAGCGCATGGACCACCATCATCATCGGCATCCGCGCATACTCAGTCCGTCCCGAACTCGCCGCTGCAGGGCCACGTCTCGAAGACTTCGCGCGCAAAGGCGGCACCGTCATCGTCGAATACCAAAGCGTTGATTTCCCCGCGCCCGTCAAATTTGAACTCGGCAACTCGCCCGAACGCGTCACCGACGAAGCCGCTCCTGTAAAAATTCTCGTCGCTGACGACCCGCTCCTCACCACCCCAAATCGCATCACCGCAGCTGACTTCGACAATTGGGTCGAAGAGCGCGGCCACTCATTCCTCAGATCATGGGATGATCACGCCATCGCTCTCACTGAAACCGCCGACGAAGGCCAGGACCCTCAGCTCGGCGGATTGGTTGAAGCACGTGTCGGCAAGGGCAACTACATTTATTGCGCCTACGCCTTGTACCGACAGCTCCCCGAGCTTGTACCCGGTGCTTATCGCATTCTTGCCAATCTGGTAAGCGTAGGTAATAACCATTGACGCTTATTGTTACAATCAGATGAATATCTAAAATATCAACAAATCCGCATCCATTCACGGACAACAATTCCACAGATAATGACGGAAAATTCAGCTTGTAACAGTCTTTTAACACTCCATTGTTTGTTTATTCAACTCGTACTGCGACGCTATTTATGGATTACCACGCAGCCTTCAGGACTTGTGCGCTTGTCGCTGATGATTCTTGCGCAGAATTGTTCTGTGTAGATCACCGCTCAACGCTGGGCAAGGCTGATGAAAAACAGCAACACCTTACTTGAGCCAAAAGCTCAGGTCAGGAATTCAGAGAGGACCAAGAGAGGCCTTATGACCTTGAATATGAAGGCAGTAGCCGCAATCGTATTGAGCGCTGCACTTATCTCGGCGCAGATGCAAGCGGCCGAACCGCAAGCCGGCGAAAAGACAGCAACATCCAGGACTGCAACCAAAAAAACAACCAAGCCGGCGGTTAAGAAGGAACACAAGCCCACGGTTGCTGAGCAGTTGCAGAAGTTGCAAGATCAATTGCAGGGCCAGCAAAGCCAGATCGACAGCCTAAAGAGCGATCTCGCCACTAAGGACGCAGCTCTGCAGAAAGCTCAGGCCGATGCCAACTCTGCCCAGGCTGAAGCCGCTCGTGCTAATGCCGCAGCCAGCCAGCAGCAGATGGCTATCACCAACAACGCCGCTGCAGTCAGCACCCTCGATACAACCGTCAAGGATCTCAAGTCGAATCAAGTTTCGCTCACCACGACCATCACGGACGAAACCACCAAGATCAAGAAAGAGTTGGAGAGCCCGACTACACTCCACTACAAGGGAATCACCCTTACGCCGGGCGGATACGCAGCGGCCGAATCAATTTACCGCACTAAGGCGACTGGCGGCGATATCGCCACACCATGGACAGGTATTCCGTACGAGCACTCTGACAACTATACGCTCGACGAGTTTTATGGCAGCGCACGTCAGTCACGTGTGACCTTGTTGGCTGAAGGCAAAACCAACTGGGGCACTCTGAGAGGCTACTACGAGGCTGACTGGTTGGGTACCGGC
The DNA here is from genome assembly GCA_027364815.1 of Acidobacteriaceae bacterium. Classification (GTDB taxonomy): domain Bacteria; phylum Acidobacteriota; class Terriglobia; order Terriglobales; family Acidobacteriaceae; genus CAIMNN01. The sequence continues at coordinate 1,778 of DAHXOQ010000157.1, forward strand.
GTCACCTCAAACAATAATCAGTCCAACAGCTACGTTCTCCGTCAGCGCGTACTCTACGCTTCGGCTGAGACGAACTCGAAGTGGACCTTCGCCGGCGGCCAGCTCTGGTCACTGGCTACAGAAACCAAGAAGGGCATAGCAATTGCGCCAAGTGATGTACTCACTCCACTCACTATAGACCCGAACTACGTCCCGGGCTTTGTCTGGACTCGTCAGTACAGTTTCCGTGTGTACAAGAACTTCAAGCATGCCGCATTTGGCATCTCGGCGGAGAATCCGCAGGTTCTTTACTCCGCATCTCTCGCTGGTGACACACCCTATGGGGTTCTTGGCAGCGCCGGTGCTGGTGGTGGTCTTTACAACGGTGCCATTGGCGGTGTCGTCGCTACCACTTACGTTAAGCAATACAACAACGTCAAGACCTACGACGGTTCCGGCAATCCGATTCTCACCTATGTGCCGGTATACAACACACTGATTGCTAACAGTAATATCGTCAACTACTCCTTCAACCACGCTCCAGATGTGATCGCGAAGTTTACCTTCGATCCGGGCTGGGGACACTACGAAATCTTCGGCATTGGCGGCTCCGCGCAGGAAACCGTTTATCCGGGTGTGACTCAGAACTCGGTTAAGTACGGCGGCGTCACTGACATTCAAGGTTTCAGTTGCGGGTCCGTGACCGATCCCGGTTGCGGTACTGGAGTTGCTGGCACCGCGGCGTGGGCTTCTTCTTCAACCACTGGCTTCTATAACAAGAGAATTATGCTTGGTGGTTTCGGCGGAGGTTTCCGCGTCCCAATTATCAAGGACAAGCTCACCTTCGGCGCCAAGGCTCTCTATGGTCCGGGCATGGGCCGTTACGGCGATTCTACGCTCTCTGACGTAACCAACAACGCCGCCGGCGAGATCCGTCCAATCCACAACACCAGCGGCCTCTTCACTCTTGAAGCGAATCCTACGAAGCGTCTCTCGATTTACCTGAACTATGGTGGCGACTACGCTGCGCGTACGGATTACGCGACCACAGCAGTTACACTCGGCGATCCAACCGCGACCTTCTGCTCTACCGTCGCCGGTGTCTACACTTGCACCAAATCACCGACCGCTGCAAACTTTGCAGGCACGGGGGGCGCATGGGGTTCGCACTTCGGCGCAACTCCTTCTATGACCGCCATCGGTTATGGTTCCAGATCAGCCAACAATTCGGGCTGCCTCACCAATGCAGTTCCCGGCTTGAACAGCGGCGGATCGACTGGCTATCTGCCTGGAGGATCTTGCGGCGCGAACATCCGCAATGTGCAGGAAATTACCGGCGGATACTGGTATGACATCTACAAGGGCGACCGGGGCCGCCTGCGCCAGGCTATTCAGTACGGTTATGCCGTGCGTGAAGGCTGGTCAGGTGCTATTCCAAGTGGTGGAACAGCCGGTATCGGTGCAAAGGGCATCGACAACATGTTCTGGACCAGCTTCCGTTACTACCTCCCATAAAATATTCAGCGTTAAAAAAATATGGGCGGCCCACTCGGGCCGCCCTCTTTTTTGCTCAGTGATGGCATTGAATATACTCTCAATGCAATATCGGTTCGCCAGTCGTCAGAAATGCCTGCCCGTCAATCGTCTTTCCTGAAGCCAGCATCACGCGCAGTGAATCCGGCGTTGTCGCACCTTGATCAAAAGCGCTCCGCAGAAAATGCAGTGCCGACCCCGCCGTTGCCCCCTCGCCTTCGCGGAATATCCACGGCACATTCGTTGACGTCAGCGACTTGTCGCTTGAAATCGCCACCACAGGGACAAAACACTTGAGCGCTAACTGCATCGAGAGATGCGCCGCATTCCGGTCCAGCGCAAGAATCGCCAGAGGATGCTCATCCATCAGCGCCTGCACCAGTTGCGTCGAAGCCTTCCCCCAATTCTGATCGCTATCGACTGCGAGTAGTTGAAACATCTCACTGTTGCTCAACTCATTCGACTTTGCAACCTCGCTTGCATGTGGCCCAAAAACTACAATGCGTGGCTTTGCCATCGGCAACACTCCACTCTGCGGCCCGTTATAGCTCACGCCCTCTTCGCCAACCTTTGCATAAGGCGCCAATGTCGCCTTCGGTGCCTCGGTAGCTGTAGCCGCGGGCTTCTTCTCCAGCAACTCTGGCACGTATGTAATCGCGCCGTTGTGCACTGTCCCCAGATAAAGCGGTGCAACATTCTTCTGGTTCGGATCAAAGTGCATATGCCCCGTCACGCCCTCATAATCAAGAATGCTCGCCAACGCATCATGAATGCGTGCGCGGTTCAATCCCGCCTTGCAGATTGAGTCAAGCAGTATGTTCATCGTGTCATAAGCCAGCGAAGCAAACTGCTCAGGCTTCTCATGGAACCGCGCTTCATAGCGCTGGTTAAAATCTACCCACGCTGGATCCTTGCGCGTCGGGTCATACGGATAAACCGCCTCAAACCCCTCCGCCGCATCGCCAGCCTCTGACAGCAAAGTCGAACCGAGTGTGCGGAACTGCCCAAATGCAGGCTGCTTCATTCCCGCCGCACGCATCTGTTTCAAAATTGCCGCCGCCGCCTTCTCGTCACCCCAGATCACAAGCGCATCGGGCCGCGAATTTTTGATAACTCGTATCTCTCGCGTGTAATCCGTATCGCCCGGTTGAAAAATCTGTTCCATCACCACTGGATGACCCAGTCGTCGTGAAGCATCCATAAATTTAGTGATCCCAAAGCGCCCATACCGGCTGCTCGAGCGGAGCGTCGCCACCCTCTTTAATCCCAGCTCGGTGTAGATCCGACGCGCAAGTGTCTGATCCTGCTCACGGTCATCCTGCAGTGTTTCAAAGAACCACGGGATATAGGTCTCGGGTATCGTCGCGTCTGTCGACGCCGAATTCACAATCGGAATCTCCGCTCTTAACGCCACTCGCAACGCAATGTGCGTCGACTCGGAATTAATCGAACCAAATATCGCCCACACCTTTTCGTCATAAACCATCTTCACCGTCTCATCTGAAGCTGAACCCCAGATCGACGGTTCTGTGGGCCGGACCTCGCCATAAACAGCCTTCGATTGCCAGTTGTTGTAGTCGTTATGCAACATCAGCTTGAACGGCTTCCCGCCATATCCGCCGCGCGCATTCGCCTCTTCAATCGCCAACTGCGCCCCGTGCAGCTGACGCTGTCCAAATACCGCCTCGGAGCTGTTCTCCAATGGCACAAAAAATCCAATCCGAATCTCCGTCAAATCTTTCGGCTCGGGAACATCACGTGCCGCGCCCGAGTAAAGATTCGGATGCGTGTAATTCGTATCGTAAGGCTGTGCAAACTTCGAGTAAGGACTCATATCCGCCGGCTCGTTCGCATACGGCGCTACTACCCGATCCTTCGGTGGCGCTGGTGGATTGGCTCCGCACTCGCAAACATGCGGCCCAGCCTGTGCCGTTGGCGTTGTCGCTGCCCCCGTAGCCTGTCCGGAAATTGTCTGTACGCCAATCTGCCCGGCGATCGCGAATACTCCCGCGACCGCCATATGAATCCATCCAATTCGCATCTTCAACTCCTTACTTCTGTTCCTTGTCGTTCCTGAACATTGCGATCGCTTCAATCTCTATCAGTAACTCCGGCCGGCAAAGATGCGCCTGAATTCCCGTCGATGCAGGCAGTGGATCAAGCCCCTGCTCCTTGAAGAAATTCGTGCGCCCGATATTGAACGCATCGTAATCGCGATCGATGTCGCGCAGGTAGCAGCTTGTGCGTACGATGTCGTGCCACGTGCAACCCTCGCTCTCCAGCAGACCCGTGATGTTGTCAAACGTCCGGCGCAGTTGCGCATCAAAATCGCCAATGTGAACACTCACGCCGTTCTCGTCAATCGATGCCGTTCCTGAAATCAACAGGATCGTTACACCGCCAATATCAATTCGCATTCCGCGCGCGAACGAACTGGGCTTGGCGTAACAATAGGCTTCGTTGAGTACACCGTGGTTGGTCATGGCGCGCTTCTGAATGGGTGCGTGCCCAATTGCTTCAATGATTTCTTTTAATCCGTTCATGTTGGTTAACTCCTCTGGATAATTGGGTTGGATTCTTTGCAAATTGTTGATGCTGCGTTTAAGGTTGTCTAACCCCGTGGCTGAGTCCCTTTGCCGTAGCGACCCAAATATCATTGCCTTGAAAATCAATGCCGAGAATATAATTGTGCGCCGGCGCCGTCGTAACTTCAATCGGCGTCACCACTCCAGCCGCATCGCGCACCATCATCTCCGGCTTCCCAGTCGTCATCGATGGACGATATACCGCCCAATTCGTCCCATCGTAATACGCCAGCCCCTTGTCCGTGCAGAACCATGCGCGGTTCGCGTCGATGCCCTTGATTGAATTCGTAAAGTTCGATGGCAGCCCGCTGTCCTTCACCAAAAAATTGTGCCAGTACCGTCCGTCGTATCTGCTATCGCCAAAATACGTCGCCGCCCACAATATGCCGTCCACATAACTCACCGATGTCACTATCTCGTGTATCAATCCCTGGTCCTTGAACAGCACAAACTCATTCTCGCCATCCGGATCTTCATACTTGTCCCAGCGCCCCGTCTTCTGGTCGTACTCCAGAACACCGCTTCCCCAGATCGCAAAATACACTTTCGTCGGCGTCGCTGAAACTCCATAGGCCCAGATCTCAACCATCGGCGTATTGCGCTCGTTGAAAAGCGCCCACTGCCCGGTCGTCAGGTTCAGCTTGCACGCGCCCGCTGCCGTCGCAATCCACACATTGTCGTTCTCTATCGAAATGCTGTAAACCACATCATTGCTCAAGCCGGAATTCAGTTGCGTGTAGCTCGTAATGTGGCCTCCGGAAATGTGGCTCAATCCGCCCATCGTTCCCGCCCACAAATCCCCCGTACGTTTGTCCAGCGCCAGTGTCAGCACCGCTCGATGCGCCAGTCCGTCCTCGGTGTTGTACGTCTTCCACTTCCCGTTCTCGTAAAGCCCGAGTCCGTTTTCCGTCGCAGCCCAAATCCGCTCTCCATCCACCAGTAC
>DAHXOQ010000158.1 GCA_027364815.1 Acidobacteriaceae bacterium
TCGCAGGCTGCTGTGCCGCGGGTTGGTTCTGCGGATCTGAAGTCTGTTGAAACGCGAAAAGTTGATCGCTTGCTTTATCGCCAGAAGTTGCGAGTTGGGAGGTTGGTGCCTCGGGAAGATCCTGATAAGACGACACTGTCAGGTCGGGGCCCGGTGTCTGTGCATTAACGAAGTTGGTCAGAAATCCAAAAACAATGCTTGCAAAAAGGATTCCATAAGTAAGAAAAGAACGAAAATACATTCAATCACCTGATCCAAAATTCGAGTCCACCCTCAGAATGCTGTGAGGAAATATCGAACGGAAGACCTCTAATCAATTTTAACCGGAATTGACATTTTGCATTGCCGGCTGTGACAGGATTGCTTCTAGTTGCTTATTTTAAAGGGCATTGGTTCCAAAGCCAGAACGGGATGCGCGGATGCTGAGTTGCAAAGCAGGCGCTTTAAGAAATTAATGTGAACATTTCAAAATGCGAGAAACCACTGAAAACAGTTAGCAAGTTGATGAAATGTAACACTTTTTCTTATTTTTGTGTCTAATTATGCAAGAGGGATATTCCTCTGTTGAAATGCAGCATCAGCATGATTGCAGATGACGCTGATGTAATCTTTAAGAAGCGATGCGTTTGCGATACAGAGTATAAGCGCCTGTGCCCACTCGAAGTTTTGAGTACATCGAAGATTCTCCTCTGAAATTCCATAGATCATTGGTGAGTGAATGAGTTTGTTGTCAGGTCGTTTGACTCGGGTAGGTGTTGTGTTCTCGTTTGTGCTGATGAGTACTATGTCGGGTTTTGGCGCCCGGTTTGTACAGGCGCAGGAAGTGACGAGTGCATCTCTTCAGTCAACACAGAATAGTCAAAGAGACACAGACGTTGAACTGCCCGATGCACCACGTCCGCAGATTGAGATGACGGAGTTGGTGGCCGCATTTGAGCAACCAGCCAATGCAGATGGGCAACAAAGTGACAGCGGGATGAGTTCGAGCGCACAACAGACGGATACAAATCAGCAGACGGATACAAAGAAGAAAGATCCCAAGGCCAAGTCCACGGAAACAATTCCGGTGGATGCAAGCGGGAACCCAATCGCGCTTGAACGAGTGGAGCCGACGCGGATTCTTGGGTTCATGCCAAACTTTCGGACTGTATCGAGCGGCGCTCAAGCGCCACCGCCCGGCTGGAAGTACAACTTCACCGTCGCCACGCAACAGGCAACTGACTACTCGTCCTTCATCTTTCTAGGTCTTACTTCACTAATGGCAGAGTGGATTGACCAGCACCCAGCGCTCGGCAAAGGAGCTAGCGGTTTCTATGCCTATACCTGGCGCGGATTTCTCGACAAGACCGACAACACTTATCTATCGGCTTGGCTTCTCTCCAGCGCTCTGCATGAAGACACGCGCTACTATGCAATGGGCCAGGGTCACGGTGTTCCTCTACGGGTTCTGTACGTGATCAGCCGGCAGGCAGTCGCCGTCACTTATAGTGGACATCAGGTACCCAATTTCGCCGGCCTGGGCGCCAAGGCGATCACGCAGTATGTTTCGCGCTACTACTACCCGTCCAACGCTGCGACGTTCACGGTGCTGGCAACCAAGTTTGGATATTCGGTGATGCGCGATGTCATCTTCGCAACAATTCGCGAGTTTTATCCGGATATTCGGGCGCACGTTATTTTGAAGCATCGGGAAAAGATGGCGCGGCTGGCGGCAAAAGATGAAAAGCCGGAGACGAACACTAATGCGCCAGTGGAGCAGAAGTAATAAGGCTAATTGGTTACGCTATTCTTGAGCTGAATGCGTAGATGATTTCGATCGAACTTTGAGCAACACCAATGCTAGCGTTTGATATTTTAGAGTCTATGGAGATTGAATGAGTTTCCCCCGGGGTCGATTGTCTGCGTTTGGAGCATTATTCTCATGCGCGCTATTGTGTACAGGGATAGGGTTTGGCGCTTGGTCAGCTCAGGCGCAGAGCGCGGCTTTGCACCTAAAGCCGGCAGGAAATCCTGTGATAGAGATTCAGGAGCCGGTCGAGTTGCCCGATGCACCTCGGCCACAGATTGAGGTAGTAGCCCTAATTTCGAGTGGTGATCTGGATACATTGACGGATGGCCGGCAGAGTAGCAGTGGATCGGACTTGAGCGCGCAGCAGCAGGATTCAACCCAGCAAAAGCAGCCGCAGGAAATGAATCAGCATGATGTAGCTGAGAAGCAATTGAAGGAAGAGACATCACAACGTGTGGTTGGAGTTGTGCCCTCTTTTAATGTTTCTTACAGGCCCGATGCGGTGGCACTGACAGCAGGGCAGAAATTCAAACTGGTCTTTCATACTGTCACTGATCCTGTCACTTTTGCTACCGCCTTTTTTACTGGCGGCTATCATGAAATCTTTGATGGCGATAGAGTGTTGGCGGCTGGTAGCACTACGGTTTATATCCGTGAAAATGGCACAGGGTTTGAATGGGGACCGGCGGGCTATTTTGAGCGTGTAGGCGCGGGCTATCTGGATGCATTCGACGGCAACTTGATTGGCAATGCAATTCTGCCTTCAATCCTGCACCAGGACCCCCGCTTCTTCCGCATGGGTCATGGATCCAAGACCCGCCGTTTTTTCTATGCGGCGGCAACAAGCTTTATCTGCAAGGGTGATAAAAGCAGAAAATGGCAGCCTAATTACTCCAATGTGATTGGAAATGTGATTGCTGGAGAAATATCGAATTTATATTATCCTTCCGGCGATCTGACCGATATCGACACGACAATTTCAACCGCGATGATTCAGACTGTTGAAGGCAGTTTGGGTTCGGTCTTCCAGGAGTTCTGGCCGGATATCTCGCGTAAGTTGTTTCACAAAGATCCGACGCACGGCATTGATGCTCAATACGAGACTGATTATGCAGAAGCGGAAGCGAAGAAGTCGCAGAAGTAGACTGAATGTAAAATTGTAAGGATACAGGGGGAAAAATCAATGATGCTTTTTGAGTGCGGCAAGCTCGCTAAAGTTTTTTCGCTGATCACAATGCTTTTGCTGGCGGGAAGTTGCAGTGCACAAAGTGCCGGTCAAAATCCCGCGTTGAGCCCACAAGATGAAGTGATGAAGTTGATGCGTGAACAGATTGGGCTCGATGGCGGCAATGCGAATGCCAAGAATCCGAATGGGCTGCGAATTCAATTTGCGAGCGTTGCGCAACTCGACAATCCCGGGATGCATGTTTACCGGTTGCTGGTGCCAGGCGCGCCGGAGGGTCAGGAATATACGCTGGGCGGTTGGAGAATCGGGGCCGGGATCAAGTACGCGCAAGGCCATGTTTATGTGAACGCCGTGGGCCTTGTGATGTTGCACAGGCCAACAATTCAGCAGGAGAAAGAGCTTTCACTGGGCAAGTCGGATGAGGTTGAAGTGGGGGTCAATGCGGCTCGAGGAGAACCGGTACGCTACATGATGGCGAGCGCGGACGATAAGTTGTTTTACGCAGGGACTCTGGTTCCTTTTCCGATTGAGAGCAAGGATGGAAAGTGCGAGCTCGAGGTGAGGTTGGGGTTGCCAGAGGGGCAAACGATGCTGGTGTATGGCAATGGATTGCCGCCGAATGCGCACCTTCAACTAAAGACGGATTCAGAAGGAGAAGAGCGCACCAGCATGATGAATACGGATGCACAGGGTCGAGCGGCCGCAATTATTGTGCCCTATGTGGCCGGGAAAGATACTGGCGTGGTGAAAATGTCTGTGGCTGCTCCCGGATGCTCGGTGGCCGTAGAGATACCCTGGGGCAAAGGTAGTTATCACCCGCATTAGATACCGCTGAACTTTCATGATGTGGTGAAAGAGCGGCAATGGGCACTGCAGGTTATCTCGCGGAGATTTATACTGAACAAGTTGCAGCGAGAATGTTGTGTGCGCTGGAAGACTGGGCGCATGCGCGAGCGAGAGGTGCGTTTTGGCGCAAGCTGAGATTGGAATAATTGGTGGCAGCGGTTTGTATTCGATGCCGGGTTTCACGAATATGCGCGAGGTGAAGCTGGAGACGCCCTTCGGCGAGCCGTCTGATCCGTTTGTGCTGGGCAATTTGAGCGGACGCAAGGTTGCGTTTTTAGCGCGGCACGGGCGTGGGCATCGGATTCTACCCTCGGAGTTGAATTTCAGAGCGAATATTCACGCCTTCAAACAATTAGGCGTAACGCGCATTCTTTCGGTTTCTGCCGTAGGCTCGCTGAAAGCACAACACAAGCCGCCGGATTTTGTGATTGCAGATCAGTTCATCGATCGCACGTTCAATCGTGTGGCGACATTTTTCGGCGAAGGAATTGTGGGCCATGTGGCCTTTGGCGATCCCGTCTGCGCAACTGTGGCGAAGGCTGCGGCTGAGGCCTGCAACGAAGTTGGAATTGTGGGCAAGCTCGGCGGAACGTATGTCTGCATGGAGGGTCCGCAATTTTCGACGAAGGCGGAATCGAATCTCTACCGAAGCTGGGGCGCGGATGTGATTGGCATGACGAATCTGCAGGAAGCCAAGCTGGCGCGCGAGGCGGAGATTTGTTACGCAACCGTCGCGATGGTGACCGACTACGATTGCTGGCGAGAAGGGCATGATTCGGTGACGGTAGAGCAGATTGTGGCCGTGCTGCACCAGAACGCGGAGAATGCGGCGAAGATGGTGAAGGCGGCGGTGGCGGCAATTCCAAAAGAGCGCACCTGTAGTTGCGGCTCGGCAGCGCAGTTTGCAATTTTGACGCAGCCCGGTGCGATTCCCGCTGCAACAAAAGAAAAATTGAAGCTGATAGTCGGCAAGTATTTGGGGTAATCGCGGTAGATTTGAAAATTCATTTTCGAGATTTGCGAAAAGAAAACGGAGAACAAATGGGAATCACGGTGGTGGGTAGTGTGGCATTTGATTCGATTGAGACGCCGGCTGGGAAACGCGAGCGTTGTCTGGGCGGCGCGGCGACGCACTTTGCTCTGGCGGCGAGTTACTTCACCGAGGTGAGCGTGATTGCCGTAGTGGGCGAGGATTTTGGCGCCGAAGAAGAAGCGGTTTTCACGAAGCGCGGAATCGATACGCGCGGAATTGAACGCGCGACAGGGAAGAGTTTTTTCTGGGCGGGATCGTACCTGGATAATTTGAATGAAGCCAAGACACACCAGACGGATCTGAATGTTTTTGCGAGTTTTGAGCCGAAGATTCCTGCGGCGTATGCTGGAACAGAGTTTTTGTTCCTCGCAAATATCGATCCGGTGCTGCAACGGCGCGTGCGTGAGGCGATGCCGAATGCAAAGCTGGTAGCCGGCGACACGATGAACTACTGGATCAATGATCATCGCGCTGCGCTGCTGGAGACGATCAAGGGACTCGACGTGCTGGTCATCAACGACACCGAAACGAAGTCGATTGCCGGGAACTCAAACTTGGTTCAGGCTGCGCAGGCGGTGATCGAACTGGGACCGAAGACGCTGATTGTGAAGCATGGCGAGTATGGTGCGACGGCGTTTTTCTCGCAGCGGAGTTTTGCGGATCACGAGTCGAGCCATCCATTCCGCGCGCCGGCAATGCCGCTGCCCGAGGTGGTGGATCCGACGGGCGCAGGCGATAGTTTTGCCGGCGGGTTCTTCGGCTATGTGGCTTCGCAGCCGGAGATGACACCTGCGGTTTTTCGCAAGGCGATGTTCTACGGGAGCGTGATGGGCTCGTTTTGCGTGGAGCGCTTTGGAACCGAGCGGGCTCAGAATTTGACGCGTGAAAAAATTGATGAGCGTTTTGAAGTTTTCCGTAAGCTGACGCACCTCTAATTCAGGCACAAGTTGATGCTTTTCTAATCTGATAGGAGCGAGAGTGGGCAAGCGCGATAGACAACTGCCGGCTCTCAATATTGAGAGTGAGGGCATGAGCGGTGATAAGCCCGGACTAACTGGTGAGCATGAGATGCTCGCGGTTACGGCGGGCGTTTTTGTGCTTGCGCTGGCTGCCCTTGCCTGGAGCATGCGCCACGGCGCGCTGGTGATGTACGGCGATGCCGAGGCGCATTTGCACATTGCGCGCAGACTCTTTGACTCGCACCGGCCGGGGATTACTCAGCTGGGGACCGTCTGGCTTCCTCTGCCGCATTTATTGATGCTTCCATTTGTAGCCGTTGATAGCTGGTGGCGCTCGGGCTTTGCTGGGGCAATTCCCTCGGGGTTGGAATTTTTGCTGGCAGCGGTCGGGCTTTATCGATTGGCTCGGCGATGGATGAGTGTGGCTGCTGCGCTTTTTGCGCTGATTCTCTTTGCCGCACATCCGAATCTTCTGTATTTGAGTACGACGGCGATGACCGAGCCGCTGTTTTTGGCGGAGCTCATCTGGGCGGTTTTGCTGCTGGTCGAGTGGCGCGCTGCTGTCGAAGAGTCTTCACTCAAGAAAAACCCAAAAATCAATCGGCTGATGTGGATGTTGATTGCGGTACTGGTGGCCGCGGTATTTTCGCGCTACGACGGCTGGGTGCTGGGCTTTGTCGCTTGGTTGATGATGGCATGGACTCTTAAATCGCGTGGAGAGTTGTTGCGTGCGAAGTTTATTTTTGCGAGCATTGTGCTGGTGGCGGCGCCGATTCTGTGGATGGGTTACAACGCGTCGATCTTCGGCGACCCGCTGGATTTTCTGCGTGGGCCATATTCAGCGGCGGCGATTGAGGCGCGCACTTCGGGTGGCCTGATTCCTCCGCATCCGGGTTGGCACAATCCGTGGGTTGCGTTTTTGTTTTATGCCAAGGTTTCGGAGATGGTGGCCGCCGTGGGAAGGTGGGGGCAGTTACTCAT
>DAHXOQ010000159.1 GCA_027364815.1 Acidobacteriaceae bacterium
GGGTAATGATCTGCAAAGCTTTGCATGTCAGCGATGTGTTGCCGCAGGGAGTCCGGTAGCGGTGGGGAGGATGTCGCGGTAGCTGGCGTCTAGTGCTGGACCCATGAGGAGAATGGCGGCGATGCGGCGGACAACCTGGGCGAAGTATGCGGCTTCTTTAGGATGAAGGGCGCGGTGGAGGAGGGGTGAAGCGGGTTCTGAGGTGAACTCGCGGTAGCTGAGCCACTTTTTGAGAACCTGGTATCCGCCGAGGGTGTAATTCCAAACGTTAATTGGGACGGCTGACCAATGGGCGTCAGCATTGAGATAGACGTCGACACATGTTTCGCCGAGCTGGGTTAGCACTTCTTCGAAAGTGAGGGATTGGGTTGCGGCCAGCGTGGCGAGCTTTTCACGCTCGAGTGCGGACCAAGTACGTTCGGGGGCTTTACCCCGACCAGGCGTAACAGTGCTACCTTGGCCCTTGTGTCCCCAACCGGCGGTGATTTTGAGAGCTTCGTCGAGATTGTAGTCAAGCGGGAGTTTGAGAACAGAGAGAAACGACCACTCGGCGGTCAAGTTGACCGATGATTCGGAATCAAGTAACTCAACAAGTCTGCGGCCCAAGTGGGCGGAATGAACAAGTAGTTCGACAGTTGCTGGGAGTGGGATACGTGGCCAATCGTTCAGCAAAGCTCCACAGTTTTCAGTTCTATAAACTGGCGTATGCATTGTGGCCAGTGCATGATAGAAAAGGCTCAATTTGGGTGCGGACAAGTTGTCCAAATATAATTCGGCAGAATTACTGAGATTGGCTCGAGTTTCTACAGTCGAAAGAAGTGTTCCTGCAGATTCAATGACGATCGCGGGAAAGAAGTTCGATAGACCATTGCCAAAGTTATCAGCTAATCCATTGACAATTGTGCCGCGCACAAAGGTGTCACCAGATTCACGTTGTCGTGCTTCTAGCCATACAGTGCTTCCCAATAGCTGTCCAACATAATCTTCTCTCTTTCTATCAATCAGATCTGTCTCCGGTTCCCAATAAATCCATCTCAGGTCGAATGGCCGATAACAATAACGCAAAGTTTCCCATGCCCGAAAGCCCCTCTCTTGCAAGTTTGCACGAGTTTCTTTCGCCTTATATTTTTGATTATCTTCCATAGCATCCGGAACTTCTTGCGCGAATTGCTCATGCGAAATCGCAGCATTGAAGTAGTTATTCATTCGCGCTTCAAGTCTCTCACGATCAATGTCCACTACAAGCGGATCCCGACTAGTCTTGATGCCGGGAAAGGATAACGGTAAGAGATCCGGCAACCGGGGCCAAGCAATGAAATTTGAAGTGAAAGTACGCTCTGCAAAGAGACATCCCAAAGCCGATACAGGTGCAAATGGTCCATAAATTGGCTCTGCTTCATGGCGGCTTTCACGTGCAAGCTGTGCTAATTTTCCAGTGCCCCAAATATCGCGAATTAGAATTGATGAATTTTCTGCCGTACTATTGTTCCGTACTAGCGTTGTTATCGCAGTGCCGAGTTGGATACCTTCACGGTTCTGCGGAGTAGAAAAGGCACTCGGGTCAGGCAATCCCTCTGGCGTTGTTTTGCCAGTGCGGTATTTGTCACCGTTGAGATTATCGATATAGATAGATTGAAATGTATCAATGTATTTTTTGCGCATGGAGACATGCGAGAGCCCGTCTAACCATGCATTATTCGAGATCAACGAAACGATACCGCAACCACCTTCGTTGCCGTGTACATGAGCGTCACCGACTATACGACGTTCGGCGATGCGGAAGAAACGAATGTAAAGATCATTAAGGCCCTGGCCTTGCGGAGCGGGCAGGCCGGGGATTGCTTCACGATAGGCTGTGGTGAGGTCGCGTTCTTCTTCGATGGAGGCGATGCCTGCGTAACCGTTGTAGGGAGGGTTGCCGAGAATGACGAGAATGGTTCCTTGCTGCTTGATTTGTTCGGAGTCTTCGCGCTCGCGGCGGAACTCCTCAAAGATGACGGATTGGGGGTGACGCTCGGGAACCCAGCCGGTGAGGGCGTTGGTGAGGAAGACTCCGGCGCGATGCTGGTCAGTGAATGGAGCGCCTGCGGCCTCAAGCAGAGATGCCATTTGTAAGTGAGCGATAACGAATGGCGCGGGCATAATTTCAAAGCCGAAGACGCGAGTCAGGGCGGCGGTACGGAGGCTGCTCGGAACGAGCGCGGTGTCGTCGCCAGCGTTTTCAAGCAACGTTTTGTGAATGCGATGCAGGACGGCGGTGAGATACGCTCCGGTTCCACAGCAGGGATCGAGGATGCGGCCGGCTGGACTGGCGAGGCCGAGAGGCTGATTGAGCTGGGTACGCAGAAGATGATCCACACGCTCGACCATGTACTGCACGATTTCTTTGGGTGTGTACCAGACGCCGAGGTCTTTGCGGAGTTGGGGATCGAAGGCTTCAAGGAATGGCTCGTAGAAATAAGCGACGGCTTCATCTTCACGGAAAGTATCGAAGAAGCTGGGCTGGACGCGATTGAGGGCTTCACCGGCAAGATGGAGGACTTCTTGAAGTTGGATGGAATCAAGCGCACCAGGTTCAGAGACTTCGCCGAAGAGTTTGCGGAGAACAGGGACGCGGAGATAGTACGCAGAGAGACGCCATTCGAAGTGCGCCCCGGGTACACGACCTTCGGGAGAACGACGCCAGAGGACCCATGCAGAGAAGATGCCGTAAAAGAGGGTTTGGACGAGGGTGGAACGGAAGAAGTGCTCACCTTTCTCGCCTTCGAACTTCATGCCGAGAGATTCCTGGAGCGCACGCTTGACAGCATCGAAGCTCTGGAGCTGATGGTCTTCAGCGCGGGCGCGGGCTTCGCGAGCGTAAGAGGCAAGAAGCCAAGCAACGTCTTTGGGTTGGGCAAGCGGAGCGCGATGAAGCATGATGCGGGCGAGAAAATCAGGAAGCAAGTCTTTGTGTTTTTCAAAGCTAGAGATTGGCGCTTGCCAGAGATCGACTGCGGTCGAGGCCAGCTTGTAACGTTCGAGAGTTTGAACTGTGCCGGATACAGAAAGCTGAAGGAGCCGAAATTCACGCAGGTTGGTGATGAGGACGAGGCCGTATTGATTCAGATAGCGAAGTGTTTGCGGCTCTGCTGCGAGAGTGTCGAGGTTGTAATCGGCGGGCTTGATTTCGACAACACCACGTTCGGGGTTTTGGAGTAGTTCCGGTTCGGCGCCGCGACGCTGTCGTCTTGGCTGGGGGAAAAATCCGCCATCAGGGAGACCCGCGCCGCTATTGCGCAGTTGAGTGGAAAAGAGAACGACTGGCCTGAGGGTTTGCCCGGTGGCATTGAAAAGACGATCAACTGGAGGATAGAAGGATGTCTCGGCGGTTGCCGAACCAGTGGAACGTATGGCGCGAAGATCGGTAATGAATTGAGCGACAGTGTATTCGACGGGCATGTTGCATTTAATGATTACATGTTATCGGGGCGTTAGTGATGCGGAGTTTGGTTCCGTCACAATGCTGAACAATCTTTAGATTATTGTGTAAATGAATGGGCGCGGGGAAAGCCGTTCCTGTATGAGCATTGGGTGAAATATTTGTTGCACGACTGAAGTTGTGCCCTTTCACAGTCTATGGATTGAACGAAGCAGATGAGATATTGACAGGGTTCGGGCGGCCCTACGGGACGCGGTTTTGTTGTTGTAGCTAACCCAGGGTTGCCCCTTCACTACGCTCAGTGTTCACCCTGGGCTATTCTCTTGCTACCCCTCCGGGGTACTTGATGTCGGAGTTGAAGCCCTGACGTATTCTGAATCTTCGGCGGCGCGCCCTTTCAAAGCACAATCTGCGGAGAAATTTGATGGATGAATTTAGACCCGCGGCTGAAGCCGGTTGTTGTGATGCATTATTTCAGTGGCCTGAAGGCCACTGCTCCCTCCGGGACGGGCGCGGCGAAAGCCGCGCCCGTGGAGATTTTGTGAGATTGCATTGATACCGGGGATAAATCCCCGGCCTACCTCCGTAGAAACAAATGATGTGGGGATGAATCCCCACGCTACCGGACGAAAAGCAACCGCAGATCCTTCGACTATGCTCAGGATGACAAGCTGTAAAAAGCTATAGATAGATATCCCCGGTCTCAAAAACGAGACCGGGGGCACCCGCGTCACTTACATTTTGATGAACGGGCCACCTGATAACGCCCGCTCATCGCAAAGAACGCGATGAACGGGGCACAGCTTTACAGCTCGCTCACATATTGATGACCGGAGCACGTGCATCCTGCCCTACTTTGCATGCGCAGCGGCAGCGGCGAGGTAGAGGTCAACGTTGCTGTTGTCGACGATTGAGGTGCCGGTATCAATGAAAACCGGGTAGGGAGCGAAGGGGTCGGTGCTGTAGTCCTTGCCAAACTGGGCGGGCGGGTCGTGAAAGATTTCGTCCAGCGCCTTGAGCCCGACAAAGCCCATGGTGAAGGGTTTTTGAACGATGGTGGAGTCGATGGTTCCATCCTTGATTTCGTTCAAGGTGTTTGGATTCACGTCCCATGCGATGAGTACGCGGCTCTTGTCGTTGGTGCGCTTGACCGCGTCGGCAACCATTTTGCCTGAGGCCGACTCCAGGCAGACAAAGGCATCAATTTTCTTTGGGCCGGTGAGAGCCAACAACTGCTGGGCCTTGTCAAATGCCGCGTCGAGATTGCTCTTGATGTCGACGACTTCGACGATATTAATGCCGGGATGTGAGGCAAGCACATCCTTGAATCCCTTGAGGCGCTCATCGGTGTTGGTCTGGCCGGCGATGGTGAAGAAGACGACGTTCGCCTTTGCGCCCAGTTTTTTGACGAGGCGTTGCCCGCCGAGACGGCCGGCATCGAGATTGTTGGTGCCGATGAAGTAGATTCTGTGGCTTCCCGCAGCGTCGGAGTCGATGGTGATGACGGGAATTCCAGCGGCGACCGCGTCATTGATTTCTGGTGTCAGCACGGCGGCGTCGGCAGAGGAGATGAGAATGCCGGCCGGCTTTGCGGCGACGGCCTTTTTCAACTCCGCGAGCGCAGCCTGCGGATCGTAGTTGTCAGGGCCGACGACCTTGGCGGTGACATGGTCCTGCGCGGCGGCCTTGTTGAATCCCGCAACGGCCGTTTGCCAATAGTTTGTGGCCATGTTGGTGGTGATGAGGTAGTAAACCTCTTTGTCCGAGTGCCTTGCCTGGCAACCCGGGATAAAAACCGCCGACAGCGCGGCAACGGCGAGTACTATTGCATTTCCTGGTTTCATGGCTCCCTCCTTCTGCGGTGATGATTGTGGGGCGTACCACTGCTTCTCAGCGCAAGCGCCAGCCTAATCCAAAATTCGGCGGAAGTATACTCCTGAGCGAGCTTCATCGTCCATACGGCAGGTTGCCGAAGGGCGGGGCAATCGCATTACTTTGCTGCGGGTTTTGACCAGGGCGGGACGATGCCGTTCATGCGGGCGTATGCGATGGCCTGGCCCATGTGCTCGTTGGCGTGGATGATGGCGCGGAGATAGAGGTCGTCGAGGGTGACATCCATTCCCCAGACTTTGAGTTTGCGGTTGAGGTCGCCGGGCTTGAGGCTGGCGCGCGCGGATTCAACGGCGGTGAAGGAGCGCTTGAGCCAGTCGATGACGTCGGCTTTTTTGGTGACGGTGGCTTCGAGCTTTTCGTCGCTGATGTCGGGAGTTTTGATGCCCATCAGACCGAGGTAGTAAAAATTGGCGATGGCGATGTGCATGTAGACTTCGCTGATGGAGCGGACGCCGGGAGCTGGACGCCAGGAGTATTTATCTGCCGGGGTAGCCTCGGCGAGTTGGAGGATTTGGTTGGTGGCGTGTTTCCATTCGCCGTTGAAGCCTTGCATGACGCCATCGTTTTGAGCGCGCAGCAGGGGAGCGGCGATGAGGATGAGCAGGAAGAGAAGTTTTTTCATGGGGACCTCCGGGGGGATGACAGTTGTCAGTTCTCAGTTCTCAGTTCTCAGGATGATAAACCTCAGAAGTGAAGACAGGATATTTTTTTGAGGGCGTCTTGCGGTACCCTTCGAGTGTGCTCAGTGCCGGCTATGGGGCGCCCGGCCAAAGTAGCTGGGAATCCATGAGAATGCTTTGTTTAGGATCAAAAGCAGCGAGTCAGCTTGCGCTGCACGCAAATAGCGAGTCAGCATGCGCTGCGCGCAAATAGCGTTGAACCAGAGTACGCCTGCCGATGGTGAGAGGTTGTTACCAGTCTGAATCTTGCTCGCCGGCGTCGAGGACGATTTCGCGGGTGTTTCTGGGGATGGGTGAGGATTTGGATTGGGGTTTGGGTGTGGTGGCGCGGAGGGTTTTGGCGAGTGCCCACTTGAGCTCGTCGATGCCTTCACCGGTGACGGCGGAGATGGCGTGGAACTGGAGCTTGCGTCGCTTGGCGTGGGCGGCGAGTTTTTTTAATTTGTCGGGGTTGGCGGAGTCGATTTTGGTTGCGACGACGATCATGGGTTTCTCGGCGAGTCCGTGACCGAAGCCGGCTAGTTCATCATTGATGACTTTGAAATCTTCGACGGCGTCAGGGCGACCGGAGGCGTCGGATACGTCGACTAGGTGGGCGAGAAGGCGGGTGCGTGCGATGTGGCGGAGGAATTGGACGCCGAGACCTGCGCCGAGGTGTGCGCCTTCAATGAGTCCGGGCATGTCAGCGACGACGAAGGATTCCAGTTCGGGTTCCTGACCGACGGAGACGACGCCGAGGTT
>DAHXOQ010000015.1 GCA_027364815.1 Acidobacteriaceae bacterium
TTTTCACACTCTCCGACTGCAATTCAATCCTCTTATCTATTTATTTTCAATCACTTACATTTCTAGCAGGAAAAAATTAACCTCAAAAAACATGATTTTTCGGCGGTTTTTGGGGCAGTTTCTCGCACTTTCCCTCTCCGTTTTTCACACTTATAAGCCTCATTTTCGTCGTTTTTCGAGCCTTCCTGATGAATGCTAAAATCAAGTTTCCTGACCAAATGGAGTTCTCATTGAAGCTTGGAATCAGCGCCTTTGCTTGGACCACAGAATTTACTCCTGCGCATCTCGGACTACTCGACTTCGCCCATTCTCTCGGCTTCGACGGCTTTGAAATTCCGCTCTTCGATCCTTCCAAATTAGCCGTCAATGAACTCCGTCGTGGCTTTGAATCTTCCGGCATCGAATGCACAATCTGCGCCATTCTTCCTTCAGGCGTGAATCCCATCAGCGAAGACGCAACTACGCGCGCGCGTTCCGTCGAGCATCTGAAGCGCACCATTGAAACCGCTGCTGCTATGGGCGCTCATCGAATCGGCGGTCCGCTTTACGCGCCAATAGGCTATCTTCCTCCGCATCGACCAACAGCCGACGAATGGAAATGGGCCGTTGAAGCCTTTCATCAAATCACCGCATCGCTCGACGCGCATCAAATGACTCTCGCCATTGAGCCGGTCAACCGCTCAGAATCCTTCTTCCTGCGCACCGTCGCAGATTCCATCAGGCTCTGCGAAGCTATCGACCATCCTCGCATCGGTATCCTCATCGACACCTTCCACGCCAACATCGAAGAGAAGAACGTCGTCGCCGCAATCGAGAGCGCCGGACCTTGGCTCAAGCATCTGCACCTGAGCGAGAATGATCGCAGCCTCATCGGAAGCGGCCACATCGATTTCGTCGGCATCATCAAAACCCTGCGCAAAATCAATTACGATGGCTACCTGATGATTGAAGGCTTCGGCTACTCCGAAGATAAAGACAATCTTCTCGGCACGCTTTGGGCTGACCCAATCGTCTCCTCTGATGCCATTGCCATTGAGGGAATGCGTTTCCTCAAATCACTGCTTTAAGTTCATTCATACATTTCTTGACCAATGGAGATGAAAGCCATATTAAAATCATTCTGAGAGCACAAATCCCCGCGTGTCATTCTCTAGCAACGTTGAAAGCTCACACAGCCATGAGCCAAGGGAAAATACTCACGATGAAGCAAGCTATCACTGCCAGAAAAAAATCCTCACACAATACTCCGCTTACCACCAACAAACATCTCATCCGCTGGGTCGAGAAGATGGCCGAACTCTGCAAGCCATCTGCTATTCACTGGATTGATGGCTCTGATGAAGAAAATGATGCCATCTGTGATCTGCTCGTCAGCGCCGGCACTTTCATCCGTCTGAATCAGGAGAAGTGGCCAAACTGCTACTACGCGCGCTCGGTTCCCGGCGATGTGGCCCGCGTGGAAGACCGTACCTTCATCTGCTCGCTCTCTAAAGATGGCGCTGGCCCAACCAACAACTGGGAAGATCCCTTCGTCATGCGCCGCAAACTGAAGCAGCTCTTCAAAGGCTGTATGCAAGGACGCACCATGTATGTGCTTCCCTTCAGCATGGGGCCTGTCGGCTCACCGATGTCGGGTATCGGCGTTCAGCTCACCGACTCGCCTTATGTCGTCGCGCAGATGCGCATCATGGCTCGAATCGGTGCGCCGGTATTTGCAGAGATCGACAAGGACGAGAAGCGCGTGGTGCCTTGCATGCACTCCGTCGGCGCTCCACTCAAGCCTGGGCAAAAGGACGTCTTCTGGCCCTGCAACGATACGAAGTACATTGTTCACTTTCCCGAGACTCGTGAGATCTGGTCCTACGGTTCCGGCTACGGTGGCAATGCGCTCTTGAGCAAGAAATGCTTTGCCCTTCGCATAGCATCCAACATCGCACGCGACGAGCAGTGGATGGCCGAGCATATGCTCATCCTCGGAGTCGAAAGCCCTGAAGGCGAGAAAACCTACGTCGCAGCGGCATTCCCATCCGCCTGCGGCAAAACCAACTTCGCCATGCTCCTTCCGCCCAAAGCCATGGGCGGCTGGAAGGTATGGACCGTCGGCGACGACATCGCGTGGATTCGCCCTGATGCCAACGGACAACTCCGTGCGATCAATCCTGAGGCGGGCTTCTTCGGCGTCGCTCCGGGTACAGGCGCCAGGACAAATCCAATGGCTATGGCCGCTCTCGCACGCAATTCCATCTTCACCAACGTCGCACTCACGCCTGATGGTGGTGTCTGGTGGGAAGGCATGACAGACACGCCGCCTGATGAGTGCATCGACTGGCGGGGTGAACGCTGGACTCCGGAGATCGGCAGGAATACAGGGAAAACCGCTGCCCATCCAAACGGCCGCTTTACCGCGCCGGCATCGCAGTGCCCCACGATTGATCCTGACTGGGACTCGCCCGAAGGTGTTCCCATCAGCGCCTTCATCTTCGGCGGTCGCCGCTCTACAACACTTCCACTCGTCTATCAGGCATTCAATTGGAGCAGCGGTGTTTACACAGGCGCAACCATGGGTTCTGAGACTACAGCCGCGGCAACAGGCACAGTTGGCACCGTCCGCCGCGACCCGATGGCCATGCTGCCCTTCTGCGGATATCACATGGGCGACTACTTCCGGCACTGGATCAAGATGCAGCGCGAATTGACGGTGACGCCACGTGTCTTCAACGTGAACTGGTTCCGCAAGGATGAGAACGGCAAGTTCCTCTGGCCCGGCTACAGTGAAAATATGCGCGTCCTCCGCTGGATCGTAGACCGCGTTCACGGTCGCACTCAAGGACGCGAAACACCCATCGGCTGGGTACCCCGCTATGAGGATATTGATTGGTCAGGCCTCGACTTCCCACCCGCCGCATTTGATGAACTGATGACTGTCGACCGCGACTTATGGAAAAAAGAAGTCATCGCACACGAAGAGCTCTTCATCAATCTGCACGACCATCTGCCGCCGGAGATGATCTACGAACGTGAACTGCTAATCTGCCGTTTGTAGATTTGCGTTTAAATAGGAAAAATAAAAGCCGACACAACAATCATTGTCGTGTCGGCCTTTAACTGGCACAAAAAAATCGAAATGACGCCCGCTGCAAAAAAACTCTCTTACTGGGGAGGGAGTGTCAGCGACGACTGTAGATCGAAGTTGAGAATAGATTCCGATGGAATTACGATCTGCTTGTTGCCAGTCATCACGTCGCCTACAAAGCCAACGCCAGCGCCAGCAAGCGCGCCAATGCCCGCACCCTTTCCGCCGCCGGCAATCAATCCAATCAGAGCGCCACCTCCAGCGCCACCACCCGTCATTGCAAGAGTTCGCTTCCCTTTTCCTTTGATCGTACTGTCCAGAACATTGGTTGTAATGTTGTAGTTATTTCCATTCAGCACGATGTTATTGAGCGCAAGTGCCAACTGGCCTTCACCTTTAATCCTCCCTCTCGTTTTCGCTGCGACAACGGTCCCCTGGATGCTTGCACCTTTTGATATAGCCGTCTTCCCATGGATAATAATCGGCTCTGCCAATGTCGCAGAAAATTCCTGCCCGGACTGGCTTATCTTCGAACCTAGCGGTTCAATGGTTCTGATTCTGATTGAAGTGCCGGCGGGAATAATAATGGGAGCCGGCGGAGGCAACACATTGGTTTTGTCCTCCAATCCAGTAGTCCCCGGCTCCGCCTGCGCAATCTCATCTATCTTCTGCTTCGCTGCTGGTGAAGACACATCGCCACTCAGTGTCACCTTACCGTCTTTTGATGAAACATTCACATGGGAGTCCTTGGTCGCCGGGTCACTGGCAACTTTGCTCTGGATGTCTGAAGTAATTGTGTTGTCATTCGTTGAATGATGGCATCCGCTGAAAATCGGAACTGCCATGCTAATTGCAACGACCAAGGGGAAGAGAATCATTCTCCGCTGCATATTTTCTCCTGTCTTATCAAAAGCACAGAATTTGTACAACATCTGCAATTATCCTAAATTTGATTATTTTTTGCATTATTGATGGAGGAGAGGGTAGGGTTCGTTCTATCTTTGTCCTTGTAGAATGTTTAAGTTACAGAATGCACAATGCCAAAGTTGTAATAATTACCATCAACCCCATGGCCCCTTGCCCGCTATTGCCCGCTGGAGATAATCACTCCGCGTGGAGTCTATCGGGTAAAGATCCTGCGAGAGCAAGTTATATCAGGTCAGTTGATGTTCGATGGCCGTTGAAGGCTTTGTGATAAGCGCGACAGTCAGTGCACCCATCAGTAGAAATATGGCGACCGACGCAAGACCGAAGACAAAGGTATTTGTAGACCCGTGTAGCCATCCCATCAGGGTAGGGCCGAGGAAACCGCCCAGATTGCCGATGGAATTAATGATTGCGATGTGCGCAGCTACTAGGGGTCCGGCCAGTTGGACGGTGGAGGCGCTCCAGAAGATCGGCATCGCTGAGAGTACGCCGATGGCTGCAATTGCAAAACCAAGAATGGCAATAGCTGAATTTGGTGCGAAGGCTGCGATAAGAAAACCTGCCGCGGCAGCAACGTAAGCGGCAAAAATATGAAAGCGGCGTTCTCGGCGACGGTCTGAACTTCGGCTCCATAAAGTCATACCGACAACGGCGGCCAGATAAGGGAGTGCGGTTACCCAACCCAGGCTTTCGGAACTTGTGCCATGAGATTTAAGAATGGTCGGAATCCAGAAACCGAGTCCATAAAGACCGAGCATCAGAAAAAAATAAGCCAGACTCCACCAGAAGACCGAGATTTGAGTTTTGAAGATACTCGCGTGAGGACGAGTTGAAGTTGCGGGTGCTGTAGTTGCGAGTTCGGTTTGAAGAATTAATTTTTCTTCCGCAGTCAGCCAACTGACGTTCTCCGGCCGATCAGGAAGAAGAAAGTAAACCAGGATGCCGAGGAGTAACGCAGGAAAGCCTTCAAGGATGAAGAGCCACTGCCAGCCGTGAAGGCCGAAGGCGTGTACATGAAGCAGGATTGCATTCGATACAGGCGCTCCAATCAGATTAGAAAGAGGAATGGCAGTGACAAAGCAGGCCATCACACTTGAACGCACAGAAGCTGGAAGCCAGAAAGTGAGATAGAGAATCACTCCGGGATAAAATCCTGCTTCGGCCGATCCGAGCAGAAATCGCGAAACGATATACAGGTTGCTACCCGGAACAAAGGCCGTTGCCATTGCGAGCAAGCCCCAGGTGATCATCAGAATCATGATCCAGCGGCGCGCACCAACACGGAGCAAGGCCAGATTGCTTGGTATCTCGAGGAGCAGATATCCGAGAAAGAAAACTCCTGCGGCGAATCCGAACAGATCGTCTCCAATCTGAAGGTCGTGGTTCATTGTGAGTTTTGCAAAGCTGATGTTCACCCGATCAAGAAATGCGACCAGGTACAACAGTATAAGAAAGGGTACAAGTCGCCGCGAGATTTTGAGATAGAGCGGGTTCATGGTTTGACTGTACCTGTCCTGACCTAGGCCTATTCTAAAAATTCCGTTCATTGCGTTCGCCTAGCTCTGGATTCATCTTTGTCCGGCGCGTGGATCAGACCTAATTCCCTTTTCCTGTATTCTGCACCCCGTTAAATACATTGTGAGGCCGAAAATATAAGTAAGACAATTCCCCACAAGAAATTGGCGTTAACGCCCAGGCTTTTTAATGGAGTTCAGCTTTGCTATTTGTGAATAGTCCATTGAGCGAAGGCACCAAGCCGATCAGGGAGAAGATCAGGCCAAAGGAGATGCGGAGATCGAGAATCATATGCGGCACCAGCTTTGCGAAATGAATTTGATCAGTCAAAGATAAAGTTCAATCCTACTGCAACAAAAAGAATGGCCACAGCCAATACTTCAGGACACTTCCACCATACTATTTGTACTTGCGCTGATTTGGGCGTGAGAGAGTGCACAAGGCCAACTCTTTCAGAGTCTGGTCGAGGTTGGGTGAACAGGCTGATTACAACGGTGACGATGAAGTTCGCGCTAAAAACTTAGATTGCAGTGAAGAAGTTCTGTGCCATGTCATTTGGATAGTGATGCAGTACTATAATCCAGCCGCCATAAATGCCGGGATGTGCCTCAAAAGGCTATAAATTATATATAAGTCCTTTTTTATCTAATGGCGGAGAGAGTGGGATTCGAACCCACGGTACTCGTTAAAGTACACACGCTTTCCAAGCGTGCGCCTTAAACCACTCGGCCATCTCTCCAGCTTGGTGTGGTCTACTCTTTTGAATCTATCACATAGAGGCGTTGTTGAGCGCGCAAGCGTTTCCATTCATTGTGGATGAAAATCGATGGCACACAACTGCATTTACCAGGGATGGCACCAGAATTTATAGTTGCGTGTTGCTGATATTTCAGAAAGTTCTGCCTGCTGTACATTTTTCGAAAGTTGGGAAGCCATTTCAATGAACTCATTCTCCCGTCGCAAGCTCATCTACTCAGGAGTCGCCTTGTCTGCAACTTCGCTTCTGGCGCGTTCGGCCTGGGGACGTGCTGAAGCAGCACTGATTGCGTCAAGTGCTGATGAATCTCTGACCGGACTTCGAGAGCGACTGCTGATGGATTTTGACTGGCTCTTCCAGTATGGCCACGGCAGCGATCCTGCGCGCGATCTGGGCCTGGGTACCGGACAGGGAGATTTTGCCAAGACCGGCGAGTTTGAGTTTGCCAAAGTGAAATTTGACGATTCCAAGTGGCGTAGCGTGAAGCTACCACACGATTGGGCCGTCGAGCTCCCCTTTGTCCACGATGATGAGCAGAACTCGCACGGCTATAAACCAATCGGCCGGCGCTATCCTGAGACCAGCGTGGGCTGGTACCGCCGCACCTTTGAAGTTCCTGCAGAAGATTTGGGCAGGCGCATCAACATAGAGTTTGACGGGGCCTTCCGCAGTGTTTTGGTCTGGGTAAATGGTTGCTTTATCGGGCGCAATGACAATGGTTACGCGCCCTTCCATTTCGACCTGACCGATTTCATCAAGTACGGCGAAAAAAATGCAATTGCCATTCGCGTCGATGCTGCCTACGGAGACGGGTGGTTTTACGAGGGCGCTGGAATCTACCGCCATGTGTGGTTGAGCAAAACGAGCCCACTGCACTTTGCGCGTTGGGAGAGTACGGCACGTGCAAACCTGAACGGAAGCACGGCCAGCATCAATCTGGCTACTGTGGTTTTGAATCAAGGCACAGCGATCGCAAATCCGCATGTGCGTTGGGAGATTTTGGACCCAACTGGCAAGAGTGTTGCAAACGCTGACGCCACCGCACAGAAACTGGAAGTCGATGGGCAAGCGAGTTTTACTGGCACTACGAAATTGGCGAATCCTATTCTTTGGTCAGTCGACACGCCCAATCTTTATACAGCCATCATCAAGCTTGAATCTGATGGCAAGTTGCACGACGAGGAGCGCTTCACTTTCGGCATCAGAACAGTAGTCTTTGATGCGGATAAAGGATTTTTTCTTAACGGAAAATCAATCAAGATTCAGGGCACCTGCAATCATCAGGATCACGCGGGCGTGGGTGCCGCACTTCCTGACAGGCTGCAATACTTCCGCATGGGCGTGCTCAAGGAGATGGGCTCAAACGCAGTGCGTACATCTCACAATATGCCTACGCCGGAATGGGTTGAAGCCTCAGACCGCATGGGCATGATGATGATGTGCGAGACGCGCCAGATGAGTTCGAGCGAAGAGGGCCTTGCGCAGCTCGAAGTGATGATCAAAAGATACCGGAACTCACCATCGATTATCTTGTGGTCCATCGGCAATGAAGAAGGAGTTCTCCAAAGCGACGAGCCAGAGGTAGGCCAACGAATTGCTGCTTCGATGGTACGTCTCGCCCATGAACTTGACCCCACGCGCGTAGTTTCAGCCGCTGTGAATGGAGACAACAAAAAAGGTCTATCAGATTCGATTGACGTAATCGGATTTAACTACAATCTTCAGTCTCCGGATGGTTACCATCTCAAAAATCCAAAACGTGCAATTTATGGATCAGAGACAGCGAGCGCAGTCTCAACCCGCGGTGTTTACTCGACCGATCCATTGCGCAATACTGTGAGCGCTTACGACATTAATGCTGTTCCCTGGGGCGAGACAGCAGAAGAGTGGTGGAAGTTCTACGCAACGCGCGAGTGGGAGGCTGGTGGATTTGCATGGACAGGCTTAGACTATCGCGGCGAGCCCACGCCTTATGGATGGCCCTCAATCAACTCGCAATTTGGAATCGTTGATATGTGCGGATTCCCAAAGGATACTTTCTTCTACTACAAAGCGTGGTGGGGACGCGATCCAGTGCTGCATCTCTTTCCGCACTGGAATTTCAAAGGCCGCGAAGGGGAGATGATTCCGGTTTGGGTGCATTCTAATCTGGACGAAGTTGAGCTCTATGTGAATGGTGAGAGTTTGGGAACACAGAAGGTTCCTCATCTCGGCCATGTGGAGTGGAAGGTCAAGTATGCACCGGGATTCATCGAAGCCCGCGGAAGCAATGCCGGCAAGATAGTACTAACGGAGCGGCGCGAAACAACTGGCGATCCAGTGGCAATCCGATTAAGCGCGGACCGCATGGAAATCAATGCAGACGGCGAGGATCTGGCAATACTGAAGGTAGAAGCATTGGACAAGGATGGACGCGCAGTTCCCACGGCAAACAATTTGATTGGCTTCAAAATCAAAGGCGAAGGCAAGCTGATTGGCGTTGGCAATGGCGATCCAAATTGCCAGGAGAGCGACAAGGCGCCGAAGCGCTCTCTCTTCAATGGCCTTGCGCAGGTGATTTTACAATCAACGCGTGATGCAGGCGAGATTCAGATTGAAGCCTTTAAAGAAGGCTGGGATGGTCCGGAACTGACGCCGGCAAAACTGGTGATTCAAACGAAGAAGGCCGCCTCGCGAATCTTAGTGCGTTGATAAACCGCATCACAAAAGGAGTGAAATGTTTACGTTTCGCATTTTTAGACAACTTGTACTTTTTGCATTAGCTGTAGTTCTATGGCTACCAGCTGTGTTTTCACTATCACAATCAGCCCAACAGCCTCCAACGGTTGCTGAAGCACAGGCGTTTTTAGATCGGGCCAATGCAGAGTTGATGAAGAATGCCATTGACGCATCCCATGCGGAGTGGACGGCTGAGACCTTCATCAATGAAGACACCGAAGCAACAACAGCTCTGCTCAATGAGATTGCTACGGCGCGCAATCTTGCTTTAATCGCAGAGAGCCACCGCTTTGACCAACTGACGCTTCCGCCGGATCTGCGCAGAGAATTCTATTTGCTTCAAATCGGTGCGCCCGCCGCACCAAAGGATCCCAAGCTGCTGGCAGAAGAGACGCAGTTGGAAGCACAGTTAACTGCCATGTATGGCAAGGGGAAATACTGTCCCGATACACCGCTCGGCCAGGAGCCTGCCGCGAATGCAAAGTGCATGCGTATCGATGAGCTATCCGATCGCATGGCTAAATCACGCGACCCGGAAGAACTGAAGCGCCTATGGGTGGGTTGGCATGCAATCGGCGCCCCCATGAAAGAGAAATATGCGCGACTGATGGAGCTGCAGAATATTGGAGCTCGCGAACAGGGTTATAACGATGCCGGCGAACTGTGGCGGGCCGGCTACGATATGAAGCCAGCGGAGTTCTCCGCAGAAGTCGAACGCGCATGGTTGCAGCTCGAGCCGCTCTATCGCGAATTGCATACGTACGTCCGGAGAAAATTGATTGCGCACTATGGAAAAGCTGCTGATCGTCCGGATGGATTGATCCCTGCAGATTTGTTGGGGAATATGTGGGCACAGGAATGGGGCAACATCTACGATCTTGTTGCTCCTGATGATCCAAGATTCTCGAACTACAAACCGCTGGATCTTGAGGCGGCGCTAAAAAAGCAAATAGCCAACACCACGCCGCTAGCAGCACCTGACTTTACCGCCCAGATTGATCCGACCAGCGATGCCGGCTATGCTGCACACCTGGCAGCGGGCAAAGCAATGGTCCACTATGGCGAAAACTTTTTTGTGTCACTCGGACTGCCGCCACTTCCGAGCAGTTTCTGGGAGCGCTCGCAGTTTGTACACCCGCGCGACCGTGATGTTGTCTGTCATGCATCAGCCTGGGATATTGATTTCGCCGATGACCTGCGCGTCAAAATGTGTATTGAAGTGAATGACGATTACTTCACAACTGTGCATCATGAGCTGGGGCACAATTACTACCAGCGGGCTTATGACAAACTCCCGTACCTCTTTCAAAATGGCGCCAACGATGGATTCCATGAGGCTATTGGTGATTCAATCGCACTTTCGATTACGCCAGCATATCTGAAGACCCTGGGGTTAGCAGAAAGCGAACCGCCCGCCGAAGCAGACATTCCCTTGCAACTGCGCACAGCTCTCGACAAGATTGCATTCCTGCCCTTTGGTCTGGTGCTGGACAAGTGGAGGTGGGCCGTCTTCTCCGGGCAAATCAAACCATCGGAGTACAACAAAGCATGGTGGGATCTGCGGGCAAAATACCAGGGTGTCGCACCCCCTGTGGATAGAAGCGACGCGGATTTCGATGCCGGGGCCAAAAATCACATCCCCACAAATGTCCCCTATGCGCGCTACTTCCTGGCACGCATCTATCAGTTCCAGTTTTACAAGGCAATGTGCGATGCCAGTGGCTACAAGGGGCCCTTGAATCGTTGCAGCTTTTATGGATCGATGGCAGCCGGGGCAAAGCTCGAAAAAATGCTGGCGGCAGGGCAATCAAAGCCATGGCAGCAGACGCTCAAAGAGATGACAGGGAGCGACCATCTCGACGCGGGCCCGATACTTGAGTATTTTGCGCCGCTGTATGAGTGGCTCAAGGCGCAAAACAAGGCCGCGGAAGCTGTGAAGTAAATGCTTTAAACAAATGATTCTGAGCTGACTTTCTTTAAGTTCAGCTCAGAATCATTTTTATTTCTCACCTTCAAAGATCATTTGAAGCTCTCTTCAGATCAGTTCTACGCCCCATAGATCGTGCAGATGAAGCACGCCTGCAACACTTCCCTGCTCGCTGACCACAACTAGAGAAGTAATCTTTTTTTCTTCCAGGATCGCGAGTGCTTTGGCGGCAAGCTCCGTTGCAGGAATCGTACGCGGCTTGGGATTCATCGCCTCGCCCGCAGTCTTGCTCAGTGCCGCACCGCCCTCATGCTCCAATAAACGGCGCAGATCACCATCGCTGATCACGCCAACGAGCCGTCCCGACTCTTGCACAGTTGTCAGCCCGAGCTTCTTAGAGGACATCTCGTAGATCACATCGGTCATGCGCGTTGCAGGAGCAACACATGGAATTTCGTCGCCCTTATGCATCAGATCAGCGACGCGTGCAAGTCGCTTGCCGAGTTTGCCACCGGGATGAAGCTCTGCAAAATCCTCAGCGCGAAAACCCTTTTTGAGGCTTACAGCGATTGCGAGTGCATCACCGAGCGCAAGCATCGCAGTCGTCGAAGCAGTCGGTGCAAGATTAAGCCCACAGGCCTCGCGCTCAACTGAGCAATCAAGGGCCACATCGCTGGCCGTGGCAAGCGTCGAAGCCGGATTGCAGGTAAAGCTGATCAGCCCATCCCCCTTGCGCTTCAATATTGCCAGTAGCCGCAGTAGCTCTTCAGTCTCGCCGCTGGCTGAAAGCGCAATCACTACATCACCGGCAAGTAGAACGCCCAAATCGCCGTGAACCGCCTCAGCCGGGTGCAAATAGAGTGCTGGAGTGCCGGTCGAGCTCAGCGTAGCGGCAATCTTCTGCGCAATGATTCCACTCTTCCCCATTCCAGTAACAACTACGCGTCCGCGCGCAGTTGCACAGTGCAAAAGCAATTCGACAGCGCGCGCAAAATCAGCCGCCATTGCGCCATCGAGCCGCGTAGCCAAAGACGTGAGCGCAGCCGCCTCAAGCCGCACAAGGTCAGCGGGTGTGAAGGGATTGGATGCGCCGTCGGAATGAAGCAAATTAGCCATTAGCCGTATGAGTTGCTTGACCTTTACAATTGTAGAGGAAGCAGCCCTTAGTAGGAATCATCTTCTCTTACGGGCAAGAGGCTATACAAGTGAAGCGAAACACAATTGTTCTGGTTGCCGTACTCTTTGTTCTCTCAACGCTGGCCTGGGCCGGATGGGCAAACTTTGAGTATCGCAAACAAGCCGCGGAAGCACGCATGACTGCCTCACCAGAGGTAGAACTCATTCCCGATCCTGCCGGCGGTCCTCCTCAGCTCACTTCTCCATTGGTTGGCAAGGCTGCCGCTCCCTTCACGCTCGAAACCCTCGATGGAAAGAAAATCTCGCTTGCCGACTACAAAGGCAAAGCCGTTGTAGTAAATTTCTGGGCAACATGGTGTGGCCCGTGTCGTATTGAAACACCTTGGTTGATTGATTTGCGCAACAAGTACCAGAGCCACGGACTCGAAGTGCTAGCTCTTTCGGCTGATGATCTGGATTATGGTGACAAGGCAAAGGTCGCGCAGGAAAAGCAGGAGATTGCGCGCTCAGCCGCACAGTTACACATGCCTTACCCTGTGCTCATCAATGGCGCTTCACTGAGCGAGTCCTACGGCGGCCTCGATTCCCTGCCGACAACTTTTTTCATCGATCGCAAAGGTGTGATAGTTGCTGCGCAGATCGGTCTCAGCGCTAAAGATGAACTTGAATCCAAGATGAAAAAGGCGCTTGGCGAGTAAATTCGCAGCGAAACAGGAGCTCAATCAATGAAACATTTGATGATTGCAACAAATTTAGCTGCTTTGCTTCTGGTCGTCGAAGTCATTGCGCAGGCGCAGTCCATCATCCCCGGATGGTCAGAGAAGAAAGACGCTCATCCCGCAGCCGTGAGCTTGCTCGCGCCAGAGAATGTCACGATTAAAGCCGCAGCGCCTGACTGGATAGAATTGCGGTTTCATGTTCAGGATGGACTTCACATCAACTCACACATTCCATCGATTAAGGAACTCATTCCAACTGCACTGAGCACAGACGATAGCTCTGATGTGAGTTTGCTTGATACGAATTATCCGACTGGAAGCGATATGATGCTGGGCTCGAATCCTCCCGAAAAGCTCAATGTTTACACGGGCGATTTTGTCATTCGCACCAGAATCAAATCACAAGCCGGTGCACATTTATTGAAAATCAAGCTCCGCTACCAGGCATGCACCATGACTGCCTGCATGCCGCCGAAAACAATTCCCATAACAATTGGCGTTCATGGAAATTGAAAAGACTGAATTGGCCCCCAACGTGCGCTGAGGGGGTACTGTGTGTCAGCCAATCAACTGAGCATCCTAACAACGAGCAAAAGAATTTTCCGCGCATCGAAAAAATATTCAGGGTTGCCAGGCAGTGCGAAGAGTGGTACGGAATCATTATGGACCTCGTGATGGAAATAATCTGCACTTCAGATTTGAAGTGGAAAAGCTGAGTGCCGATAGAAACTTTATGAGAAGATGAGAAGCGATGAGTGTGCAAGCAGTAATCTTCGACTACGGAATGGTTTTGACGGGCGAACCGAATGCAAGGTCGATGCAGGAAATTCTTCGCATCACCGGGATGACTCGCGAACAAATTGAGCCACTCTACTGGGCTGATCGCCACGCTTACGACGAAGGCAAGCTCAACGGAATCTCCTTTTGGCAGAAGCTCCTGCGCGATGCAGGGCTCAATCTCCCTGAAGGCGCAGTTGAAGAACTCAACGCTCATGACGCGCATTATTGGACAACAGAGAATCCGCGCATGATCGCCTGGCAACACCAGTTGAAATCCGCCGGCATCAAAACTGCAATCCTCTCCAATATGGGCGATGCCGTGCATGAGAGTATTGAAGCCGCCTTCCCGTGGATTCAAAACTTCGACCATCGCACATGGAGCTATCAACTTGGGGTCGCCAAGCCTGACCCAAAAATTTATGAGCACACACTTGAGAAGTTAGGCGTGTGTGCAGAAGAGTCGCTCTTCATCGACGACAAGCAGGCAAACATTGATGCCGCACGCAAGCTGGGTTTCAAAACAATGCTCTTTACGACGATAGAAAAACTGCGTGAGGATCTTATTCAGAAAGGCCTTGATAGCGAGCTTCCAATGCCCGTTGTTTGAGAAATATCTACGACTCGATTTATTACATAACGTTCATCTTGCGTGTCAGGACAAAATAGACGTGTATGCGTCTTACGTTTAAGAAAGCTGAAAACAACTGAACGCAACAAGGAGAAATATGCCCAGATACTTGACTGCATTTTGTCTGCTGTTATTGACCATAGTTATTTGCGCTCCCGCATTTAAAGCACAAGTCACACCGGGGGCTGGAGGAAAAGCTAAAGTGCATGGCGAGCAGCAGATTTACGCCGGCTACAGCTACCTCACCAAAGATTTTCGAGGTGGGTCCGGTTTAAATGGTTGGGAAGTCGCCTATACCGCCCCATTAACCACCCATTTTGGCATTAAAGTAGAAAGTTTTGGATATCATGGCTCTGACAACTCGGCGACTCAGAATCCAATCTACTTTGTGACTGGCGCACAATATACCCATAATATTGGCAAGGAACGTATCTTCGTAGATGGGCTCATTGGCATGGTGCACATCAACAGCGATTGGTTTTACGGCAACGGCTATCCCTCAGGAGCATCTAACAACTCATATGCTGCGGTATTGGGAGGTGGACTTGATACACCCATTTCGAAGCATTTTGCATGGCGTGTTGAGGGTTCCATGGTAAATACAAACATCGGTGTCGGCGACAATCAAATTCATGGATTGCCAAACTACTTTGGCCGCGCCTCAACTGGCGTCGTCTTTCGCTTCTAATCAGCTATCAAAAATCAATGAGTGCTCCTGCACTCTTCTATCGGAATGTGTACCTGCTCCACAATCTCCAGCCCAAAACCCTCCAGCGCGGGAATGTGCATCGGGGTATTTGAAAGCAGCCGAATGCGGCTGATTCCCAGGTCGCTCAAAATCTGCCCGCCGATTCCAATCGCCCGCAGATTGCGTCCCGTCCTTGCCTGCGGGCCTTCTAGTGCGCGCAGTTCCTTGTGCAGAATCAAGCGCGGAACTGGTGATGCGATTGCTTCGCCGGCCATGGTGAAACTCTTCGCCTCGGCCTTCGCTTCAACTTCAAATCCACGAGAAGTACTGTGCAAGTACAAAATTGCGCCGCAACCCTCGGCGGCAATCATGCGCATCGATTCATCGAGCGTCTCACGGCAGTTGCAATCGGCAGCAAAGAGATCACCTGCCGTGCAGCGGGTATGAACGCGAACCAGGACCGCTCGCTCGCAATTGTGCACCGTGGAGTTCATTTCGCCCAATGCTGCAGGGCAGTGTTCACAAAGCTCTCCGCGCACCAGCGCAATGTGACTCTCACCGCCATTGACCGCACTTTCATAAGCGATCATGCGGAACTCACCGTGGCGGGTCTGGATTGTGCTTTGGCCGACACGATTGATGTGCCGCTCATGACGCATGCGGTAGCGGATCAACTCGGCAACGGTTAGAATCCTCAACCCATGCTCGTTGCAAAATGGAATCAGGTCAGGTATCCGGGCCATCGCGCCGTCGTCGCGCATAATCTCGCAAATTACACCGGATGGATTCAGACCAGCCATGCGCGCCAAGTCAACCGACGCCTCCGTCTGCCCGGCGCGAACCAGCACGCCGCCATTGCGCGCTCGCAAAGGAAATATGTGACCAGGACGAGCCAGATCAGCAGCATTGCTCTTCGCATCGATCGCCGTCCGTATCGTGTGGCTGCGGTCGGCAGCTGAGATTCCCGTTGTCACGCCTTCGCGCGCCTCAATCGTCTCAGTAAATGCCGTTCCAAAACGAGACGAATTATGCTGAGTCATCGGCGGCAAGGGCAAAAAGTCGGCGCGCGCTTCCGTCAGTGTCAGGCAGATGAGTCCGCGGCCATAACGGGCCATGAAGTTGATGGCCTCCGGCGTAATGAACTCGGCCGCCATCGTCAGGTCGCCCTCGTTTTCGCGGTCCTCGTCATCCACGACGACGACCATTCGGCCGGCGCGAATCTCGGCCAGCGCTTCCGGCACGTCGATGAAAGGAGGAGCGAAGATTTTCTCGGTTTGCGGCATTGGGCTCGGTTCAGCAACTTTCATAGTTGTACTGAACCATTGTCGCGCATTGGGTGAGGAATTTACAAAACCGCTGCGCACAAAAAAGAAGAGCGTTGCCTGGTTGGCAACGCTCTTCTTGCAAAAGCTCCAAAACTTGTATTACAACGTCGACTCAATCTCAAAGCCCCAGGCCTCCAACAGCGCCTCAGGAATGTACTTTGAGTTCTTGTTGCGGCGGGCCCACTCGCGAAGCCGGGTTGAGCGAATGTATTGATCGGGCGTTATCTTGAATTCGACCACAATCTGTTCAAAGGAGGTGACTGTAGGCACGACTGGACCGATAGGCTCAGGCTTGCCCCAGTTAGGATTGCCACGACGCTTTGCCATTTGAATTGTTTGTCCTTGATGAGCGGATTTTAGATTGCCTTCTCAGGCCTGAGTCAGGGCTAGATATGCCCAGTAGACTCACTAGATATTTCTATTTTAAGGATTTTTTCTTCAAAAATCAATAGCAAATTGGCTTTAAAACATTGAAAAATGGGACGAGGGCAAGCTCAGCGTATTAAACGCAATTGATTGATTTATTTAATTTTAGATTACCCTTTACTTGAATTTTATCCCTGTAAATTGCCAGTAATTACACCTCCATTTTCCACCAGTCCAATAGTCTGGGCCTGGGGTAATAAATTCCTCCGCATATGCTCACTTTATCCCCGCGCAACTCTTTCAAAACACGCGCGTAAGTCTCAATTTGCGGGGCATAGAACTCGCGCTGCCCGGGCAATTCCTCGCTCGTCAGCCTCTCAGTGCCCTGGCCGGACTTGTAGTCAATAATCCACCAAAAGGGTTCCTCTCCCTCCTCAGCCTGAGAAAGCGGCTCCTTCCCGGCTTGAAATAGCCTATCTATCTGAACCTGCCGGAGTTCCCCGTTCAAATCACCCGTCCAGCGAACTTCACTGGCTGCATTTTTCTGCTCGTCCAAAATCCATCTGCCCAACGGATCCACTGCCGCCTTCAGTGTTACCAGGAACGCTTCATCAACAATCCTTTCTGCCTCAGCGTTTGAAATACCACTTGCACGTATCTCTGCCACGAGCCGCGGCCTGAAAGCCAACAAAGCCGCCTGCGTCTCCTGTAAAGTATCCTGCACGCCCAACTTCCCAAGCTTCTCCAGCAAAGTGTGGATTGCAGTTCCCAAAAGTCGTGATTCGATGCCACCCTCTCGCCGATGGTAAAGCTCCGGAGTCACTGGAATGTCAGATCCAGTGCTTGCTCTCTTCAATTGCGCGGCTACCGCAAATGCTTTGGGCAAACGCCGCAGACGCACTTTCACTGTGGGTTCACGGCGCTTCTCTTCATCGGCCTGTGCAACATTCTGTTTGAATTCAAGCACATTTCCGGTTGCGGCAAGTGCAAGCGCTTCATTTCCTTCACGCGTTGCCTCACGCGCCTTCAACCACTCAATAAACTCTGCGGCAATCTCGCTTTCAAATGCAGCGCGAGCAATCCCCAGCAGACTCTCAGGAGGAATTGAAACTTCAAAACCGCTTTCTTTTGACTGCTTGATATCCGGTCTCGCAAAAAGATGCAATTCTTCACGGGCTCGTGTTGCAGCCACATAAAAGATCCGCCGTATCTCCTGCCGCTCACAATCACGAATCACTTCGTCAACCCACTTCTTGCAATCGCTACGCTCCTTGCCCTTCGGCTGAATGGGTGCAACAAGGAACTCAGTTGGCTCATCATTCTCTGTGTCGCTGACTCTTCTTCTTTCAAGCCAGCTCAACATACGCGGATCATTTTTCCCCGTTGTGGCTTGCAATTCAGGCACAATAACAATCTCGAATTCAAGGCCCTTTGATTTGTGCAGGGTCATCAATTGAATCCCGTATTCGCTGCTTGTTCCCGGATCAGGTTGCGCCATCAAATTACTAAGCGCGGTTTCAAGCGCGGTGCCCAGCAGGTCTTCTTCGCCCGCCGTCAATCCATCGAGCGCTTTCCACAGCAGATCCAGATTTACGCGTTCGGCAGCACCCACACAAGCCGCGCCACCTAATCGCAGCCAAACCGACTCCAGCCAACTGCCAAGAGCTGCGGTTGGATTCGCAGCTCTTGTTCTGCGTGCAAACTCAATCGCGCCGAGAACGCGCTCAAGCCGTTCACGTGCATCCGCGTCAAGCAGATGCATGCGTTCTGCAATCAGGTCAAGAATGGGTCTGTGTAAAAGTTTCGGATCATCTGCACTGACAAGTTGATAGAGCGCATCGAGTTCAAGCCCGCACCACGGCGCACGCAATATGCCAAGCCAACTCAGCCGATCCTCAGGGTTCTGAAGTGCGCGCGCCAGAGCCAGCGCATCCTGCACTTCAGGCCGCTCGCTCAATGGCTCCAGATCGATTGCGCGGAAAGGCAACCCGGCCTCACGCAGTGCTGTTGCAATCGACGTAAGCTGGCTCTTTTTCCGGCCCAGAATCGCAACCCGGAATTTGCCTTTGGATTCGCGCGCCTCTTCGATCTCATTGCCATAACTGCGGCAAAGCTCCACAATCTCAGTGATCTGTTCCTCGCACGCTTCGTCACGCTCCTTCTGAGCAAGCACTTTCTCTTCGCTCTGGCCTCTGCTTGATGGTGCCTTCAGAACAAATTTCATGTGCAAATGCAAACCATCGCCAGAGTTCGGCTCCATCGCCGCGCGGGCTGGCGTTGCATGCGCAAATCTAAAGCTGCTTCCATCATCAACAGCTGAAATCGCTTCAAAGACCTGGTTCAAACGATTGACCAATAAGGGTTGTGTGCGAAAGTTGGCTTCAAGTTTGAGCGCATTGAAGCTGAGCGGGTCCTCGCCCGGCACATCCAATCCCTGTTCGCGACTGCGAATGAAGAGCTCTGCATCGGCATTGCGGAAAAGATAAATTGACTGCATCGGATCGCCGACAACAAAGACTGTTCGGCCTTCGCGCTCTGGCCACTCGCGCACAATGCTGCCAAGCAACCTGTGTTGCACGCGGTTTGTATCCTGAAACTCGTCAACAAGAATGTGTTTGATCCCCTCAGACACAGCGAAGGCCGCTTCGCCGGTTGCGTTCATTCCTGCATTCAACACACCTTGCGCCAGAGCGGCGACCTCTGCAAAATCCATGCGTCCACGCTCTGCAAAGACGGTCTTTAGCTCGCCTGCAGCCTGACGAAGAACAGTGAAGCATGCACGAATAATGCGCCAATCCTCTTCGTCGTAACGGGATGGTGGAAGTTCACGCACAGCCTGAAGTACTTGATCAAACTTCGGAATTTCTTGAAACTGGTTTTTCAATTGAATCATATGCGACTGTTCGGCTTTGCAGCTTGCCGGGAAACCATTTTTGGCGTTAATGGCGGCACGGAAACTTCCTTTATCCGTAAGCAACATCTCCGCCAAAGCAATCATCGCCGCTTTATATTCAGCTATTGAATCGCGATTCGCTGGATTGAAAGCGGGAAACTCGGCCATCTCCGCAAGTTCCTGGTAAAACTCGCCGCCCGATTGCTCACATCCAAAGCGTGCCAACCGATGCGCCTCGCGTAACAATTCATTTTTGCCCTCAAGAAGCTCACTCACACACTGCAAAGATTTGCGTGCGGCCTCCTCAAACGACCGCTCCAACCAAAGTCGTAGCTCAACATCATCCAGGCTCTGCGCAACCACAAAATGCTGCAACCACTTGTCGCGATTGCTCAGCATCTGCACCAGCTCTGTTTCAAGGTCGTTCCAGTTGTTGTCGCGCCATTCAAGAAGATCACGAATCGCCTGCCTCAAACGCGCATCACCGGCATCAAGACTCATCAGTGTGCGTCGTGCCGCCTCCCGGTACATCTCCTCGGGGCGCGGGTCCACATTCAACTCACCGCCAAAACTTGAGAGCAATGGTTGCTGAAGCGCAAGCTCACGACAGAAGGAATCAATCGTCGTAATGCGCAACCTTGCCGGCTGGTCAAGCAACTTCCACTCACACTCAGCGGAATGCGCATAAGCGGCTAACGCCAGCCGGCCCGCGCTTTCACCCTCAACGGCTTTCCCTGCTGAATTGCGCTCGGCCTTTTCCAACTCGCCCAGAATTCTATGGCGCATCTCGGCAGCGGCGGCATTTGTAAAAGTAATCGCAACTATCTCGCCGGGATCATCAACCGCAGCAAGCAGTGCAAGAAAACGCTCAGCCAGCAGAGTCGTTTTCCCTGACCCAGCCGGGGCCTCTACCAAAATGCACTCCCGGGGATTGAGCGCATGCTTCCGTTCAACTTCATCTGAAGGCGCTTGCATTGCCGCCTGATTGAGTCCGCGATTTTGAGGAGGCAACTTTTTACTCATCACCCGCCTCCTCTTCATCACCGAGATCCATGCTCTCCTGCACGCGGCAAAGCACCTTCAACTCGCATTTCTTGCAAGTCGTGGGAGGCTCACGCGGGTCTACCTCGGCATCGCCTAACACAAACTCATATGCAAGCCGCTCAATCTCGTCACTCCAGTCGTACAGCATCTCAGGAGTGAGCGGATATTTCTTCAGCGCATCCGTCTTCTTCAATGACGCAAAGAGCGTTTCATCTACATTCCTCACAAACCCGGCAAAGCTCTGCTCCTTCGCACTAATCTTCGCAAAGACCAGTCTGCCGAGTTCCTCTTTCGCCTCTGCCTGCTCTCTCTTCTCGCTGCTTTCACCCTTCATCGCGAAGCAAGCGTAAAGCGGCAACTGCACATCCTCAGGCCGCGGCAGATCCCAAAGTTTTGGTTTCACATCGCCGGTCTTGTAATCAATCACCAGCAGAGAACCATCCTTCAACCGATCCATGCGGTCAATCCGCACTTCGAGAGTCAGCCCACCGACTTCAATCGTGCGCTGCTCTTCATGCGCCACGACTTCAAACCCCTCACGCGCAACTTCGTAGCGTAGCCACTCGCTCACTAGCCGCGCCAAACGTTCCTTTTCAATTTCAAGATATGTCTGAGGCAATCGTGTGCGCTGCTCTGTGTCAATCTCGCTGTGAATCACATTCTGCGCATGCTTCAATACAAAACTTTCCAGTCTCTCATTATTGATTGAGTCTTCAGCAGACTGTTCCGCCAACTTGCGCAAATCATTGAGGTTCTTCAACCCACCCTGCTCAGGCCCTGACCAGATGGCAAACATGAGCTTATGCAGCAAGTTCCCGCGCTGCCCCGGCGTCAAACCTATCTCCGCATCATTCCAGCCCTCAGCGCCAAGACGCCGTGTTGCAAATGCCTTGAATGCGCAATTCGATTGCAGCGTGAGCAATTGAGCGCCGCCCCTTACCTTCGCTTGAAGATAAGGAATCCTGCGGCGCTCATCAACAAACCCCGTCACTGCATCATCACCCGCCGGCGCAATAAAATCCTGAGGCATTGCACACGCAGCCCCAACCATCTTTTCAATTAATCGCGAGGGCTTGCTCTCCTCTTCGCCGCACAATTTTGAAAATGAAAATTGTATCTCCGGCGCTGAATGAATCAAACGCTCTGTCACAGAACGCGCAAGCTCCCAATCCACCTCTGCCGTCGAATGCGGCATGCCAGCATCACGTTGCACGCCAATAGGTAATAGCGGATTCGTAGTGCCTGCAGTTGGCCAACTTCCCTCTTTCGCGCCCAAAAACCAGATTCCATCTGCACTCAACCCCGCCGACTCAGCAGGCCCCACAATCAAAACCGGCGCCTCGCGCGACTCCGGTACAAAGAGAGTTTCGGCAAGTGTTTCGCTCAGCAGCTCACAGAACTCGCTCCACTGCACGCGTCGCCCATCAAAACCAAGTGCAGCTAATCCTTCAACAGTTTTCTCAAAACGAACTCGCGCCTGCTCCTCAGTGCTTGCAAGCGATCCGGCCCCCGGCCATCCCGTTAAATTCAGCAACTCCCGAACCACCGTTGACCACTCCAACTGCGTCTTCCGTGCACTCACCCGCTCGCCGCCACCAGCCTCGCGCAACTTCAATTGCGCCTTGCGCATTCTCTCCACCCAACGCTCTAATAGTGAACTTACCGGCGAAGCTATCTCCTGCAAACTATCTCGTTCAATCTGCCGCTCGGCCATCTTGAAAAATTGTTCCAGCGTCCACTCCGGCTGTTCTTTCTGCCTCCGCCTCGCCCCTCGCATCAGTCGCTGCAAGGCAGCAGATTCTTCTGCTGATTTTGACGCTCGCCCAGTCGAGAAGAGCCAATCCAATTTGTGTTCATCAAGCGGTCCACTCAGCCAACGCAGCAGCAGCTCCGCTGCATGCAACAAAGGAATCCGGTTCAACGGCTGACCGAGTGAAAACTCAATCGCTGGCAGACGCTCACTCTCAAGCCAACGTGCAAAGGCCCGCTCAATCTCACCGCGTCGCTCGCCTACTTCACTTGTAATCACCAGCAACCGCGCAGCAGGCTCAGCCTT
Source organism: Acidobacteriaceae bacterium (assembly GCA_027364815.1). Classification (GTDB taxonomy): domain Bacteria; phylum Acidobacteriota; class Terriglobia; order Terriglobales; family Acidobacteriaceae; genus CAIMNN01. The sequence goes on from DAHXOQ010000015.1 coordinate 22,554, forward strand.
TAGCTTTTGATTGCACCAGAGTACGCAGGCCGCCAGTTCCGCCGTAAGCTCAGCAGCTTCATAATACGCGGCCCTCTCTG